>QNAY01000047.1 GCA_003645605.1 Thermodesulfobacteriota bacterium | reverse complement strand
CCGTTTACTATATATAAATTCCGCACAATGACCGATGCCATGGATGCTAAGGGCAATCTCCTGCCTGACGGGCAGCGCCTGACACCATTAGGTGGCTTTCTTCGCAGTACCAGCCTTGATGAACTGCCCGAACTGTTCAATGTACTCAAAGGAGATATGAGTCTTGTGGGACCACGGCCTTTGGTCATGAAATACCTTCCATATTACACCGACAGGGAACAACTTCGACATTCAGTCAGACCCGGTATTACAGGGTGGGCGCAGGTTAATGGAAGGAATTTGATTCTTTGGGATGAACGGTTAGCCATGGATGTATGGTATGTTGAAAATTGGTCCATTTGTTTGGACTTGCGGATTTTGGCCATAACGATTTTAAAGGTTTTAAGGAGAGAAGGTGCTGCCAAGGACCCCGATTCTGTGGAAATTCACCTAGATCAGGAACGGTTGCACCGGGTTAGTGATAAAAACATTAATGCGCGATCTTGATTAATGGTCCTAAGACAAGAATGGGGTTTGGGTTCAATGAATCAGAATCAGCGGTGGGAACATGGCTCCGAGTTCCATTGGTTGTCTTTTCAAAACGTACTTCCTGAGATATCACCTTGGAGTAATAGTGGAGTATCCTTTGGTTCCGGTCGAGACGCATTCCGAGCCTTGCTTCTGCACGGTCGTGAAACACGTGCTTGGCGACGTCTATGGGTCCCCAGCTATTTCTGTCAGCAAGTTATTTTATCTTTTTTGTCTGCCGGCGTAGAAGTCTCCATTTATCCAGACGGCCCGGGACAGCCTTCTCACGGTGTTGATGATGTTGACTTCAGATCAGGCGACGTAGTACTCTACGTTAATTTTTTTGGACTTAACACAAAAAAACCAGGGCTTAAGTTAAGTTGCGATGATGTAGAAATCATTGAAGACCATACACACGATCCCTGGTCCGCGTGGGCATGGTCAAGTGAGGCAGACTGGTGTGTCGTGTCATTAAGAAAGACACTGCCTGTGCCGGGTGGGGGTTTCTTGTGGTCACCAACAGGTCACAGGTTGCCATCTGCCAATGGTGTGACTGGCGAACGGCGTACAGCCTTATCCGATAAGTTGGCGTCCATGCTTTTAAAAAAACTATATTTGGAGGGTGCTCCGGTTTCCAAGGATACATTTCGCTGTCCGGCGCTTTCAGGCGAACGGCGTATCGCTTCCGGCAATGTCTCTGGAATGCCGGACTGGAATGCCGCCTTGCTTTCGACTTTTCCCATATCAGCATGGCGGGAGCAAAGGCGTGAAAACCATCAAATCCTGACAAGGATCTTGGCTCATAGTGAAAAAGTCAATGTTCTTCAGGGCAAGTTTGGGAGCGAAGCCTGTCCATTCTCCGGTTTTTTGGTATTTCAAGATGAGGAAACACGAAATCGTGTTCGCCACGAGTTAATTGCATCTAGAATCTATCCGGCCATTCTGTGGCCACTCGATGAACCGGTGCTGGAAGGAGTTTTGACCGAACATAAGGAGTTGAGTCGTTTGATGCTCTCCGTGCACTGTGATATGCGTTACGGCAAAGAAGATATGCTGCGAGTGGCTTCATCAATAAAGAGGGCGTTAAGAGAGACGTAGGTTGACTGTTTTTCGGGTACTGGATGCTTCGATACCAGATGAACGAGAAATATGGATGGAGGCATGGAATGCATGGCCGAGCCGGGAGATTTGGGCATATCCCAGTTATGCAGAGTTGTTTGGCCGAAAGTGTGACAGGGTACTTTGTGCATTGATGGATGCTCCGGATGGAGCCATTTTGTTTCCTTTTATCCTGCGGCCTTTAGCATCTGAACCTTGGACAGGGACGGATAATAGAGACTGGGATGTGACTTCGCCATATGGCTATGGTGGTCCGTTTTGTTGGGGCACTCCCAACGCAAAAGAATTCTGGACATCTTTTGATAACTGGTCAAAATGCACAGGAGTGGTTTGTTCGTTCATTCGACTATCCCTGTTCCCTGAACAGATGATTCCATTTCCTGGTCATGTAGAAGAAAAAACTCCGAATGTCGTACGCAGGTTGGATCTTGATTCCCACGACATATGGATGGACTATAAGCATAAGGTGCGGAAAAATGTAAAAAAAGCCAAACGGGCAGGGTTAGAAGTTGAAATCGATTTTAACGGCGTAAATCTGAATGATTTTATTTCGATATATTACTCGACTCTGAAACGTCGTGGTGCACCAAGGAGATATTATTTTTCCAGACGATTCTTTGAAGACATAATCAAGGATCTTTATGGGCAGTTTGCTTTTTTCTATATAGTTCATCAAAAAAGAATACTATCCGCCGAACTTGTGCTCGTATCTGTCAATTACCTCTATTCCTTTCTCGGCGGCACATTACAGCAGGCATTTCAGTTTTGTCCTAATGACTTGCTGAAACACGAGATAATTGAGTGGGGCAGGAAACAAGGCAAGAAGGCCTTTGTGCTTGGCGGAGGTTATAA
Organism: Thermodesulfobacteriota bacterium; assembly: GCA_003645605.1. Classification (GTDB taxonomy): domain Bacteria; phylum Desulfobacterota; class Dissulfuribacteria; order Dissulfuribacterales; family UBA3076; genus UBA3076. The sequence goes on along the minus strand of QNAY01000047.1, from coordinate 5,845 downwards.
AGGACCGGACGGGATTTTCCGTTACAAGCTGTCATTTGCCCCAAAAGGAGAGGTTCCTTTCAGTGTGGGCAAAAAAATATATAATGCCGAGTCTTATAATAGGTTGGAAAAAGAACGTAGTAAGTGGAAAGCTGGTCAAAACAATGACAGAAATCAGCCTCCTGATTTTTTCCCTGTATATCGGTCATAAACCTTATTGGTAACCGTTCACGGGATTACAACGCCCGTTTTACCGCACACCGAGCTGTAAGCGTTTACAGGGTGCTGCAGATGCGAGGCGTACGGGTACGCAGACGTACTCCCTGTACTTCAAGTGCCCGGCAACAAAGCAGATGCGGTGCCCTGTGAACGCTTACAGCTTATTGTTTCGGTAATCGCTTAACCAACACCTCAACAAGTCTGTCAATACCCTCTTTGGTTACCGCAGAGACATAAATCGTTTCGGGATTGGAGGCAGAGGTATCTTCTTCCAGCAAGTCTATTTTATTATAGACCAGTATCCTTAGAGTTGTTAACAGATCCATTTCTTTCAGAATTTGTTCAACTGCCATTATCTCCATTTTTTTATACGGGCTGGTTGCGTCAACTACGTGCAAGAAAAGATGCGCGTCTTCCAATTCTTCCATGGTGGCATTAAATGCCACACGGAGGTCTTCTGGCATATGTCGAATAAAGCCGACTGTATCTGCCAGCAATACATTTTTTGCTTCGGGGAGAGCAATCCGTCGTGTCGTTGGATCAAGGGTTGCAAAGAGTCGGTTTTCAGCAAAGACTTTGCTGCCTGTGAGTTGATTGAGAAGGGTGGATTTGCCCGCATTGGTGTAGCCTATAATTGAAATCACCGGGAGGCCTTCCTTGGTCCTGCGCTTTCTTCTCTCTCTTCTTCCCCTGGAAAGGCCCTTTAGTTCTCGCTCAAGAGAACTGATACGCTGCTTTACCCTCCTGCGATCCTCTTCCAGTTTGGTTTCACCAGGACCCCTTCCTCCAATTCCTCCCATAAGCCTTGACATGGCAGTCCCACGACCCAGGAGTCTTGGGAGCAGATAGCGGAGTTGTGCCAGTTCTACTTGGATTTTTCCCTCTTTGCTTTGGGCCCTTCTCGCAAAGATGTCCAGGATCAGTTGAGTGCGATCTATGACTTTGAGATCTACCATCCCGGCAATATTGTTCATCTGTATAGCCCTGAGGTCCTGGTCAAAAATCACCATGGTGGCCCCCAGATACAGGCCCTTCATCAGGATTTCCCTCAATTTCCCTTTGCCGAGCAGGTGTGCGGGATTATAGCGAGGAACACGCTGCCAGATCTTTTCCAACACCTCTACATTGGATGAGCGGGCAAGTTCCGCGAGTTCTGCAAGAGATTGTTCTGCCTCAAAGCGAGGATGTTGGCTTGCATGTACCAGAATCGCACGCTCTTCCGTCTCCTTGGGGGACAGTCCGTCCTGGGATTTCTGTATTTCTGTCTCAAGTTCTTGAATGAAGTCTCCAAAAGGCAGGTCAACAGCGCCGGGATGCCGGAAAGTAAGTATTTCCCATTGCTGGTTTTCAGGATTGGGGGGCAGAAGGTAGGCCAAACACACTTGGCCCGGCAGGTTGTCTTTAACCTCAACAGTTACCATGGCATCCAATCTCAGCAGGGCTAGATCCGAGAGGTCCTCGGTATTTATTCCTTCTTTTTTATTAAAATGGGTATGAATACACCGCAACCCCTTTAAGCGGCCAGACCCCCTGCGGTAAAAGCTTATATCCGGTATCAATATACTGTGATGATCACCAAGGATGACGTGGCGTATTATACCTTTTCGGTTTACTATGACACCGACCTGTCTGCCCATAGGGCCGGAGATCTCAGTCAAGGTCCTTGCTATTTCAGGGGTTAACAACTTGTCGGGAGGTGTTTTTCTGCGGAAGAGGCGCTCAAGGCCCCGGCGCGCGGAATGTGTCAGGCCTTTTATGTTGCCGGAAATTTTTGTTATGGCTTAATCCTCCTAAATTCGATTATAATATGAAGTTGAGCGATTAGCTGTTAGCCATTAGCGTTTAGGTGTTAGCGTTTAGCTTTGAAAAATGGTTCATCAAGCTAAAGGCTAATAGCTCAAATATAGTATAAAGTTGGTTTCATGTAAAAATAATGAAAAAAACACCCTTACAAAAGACCAAGATAATATGTATAGCCAACCAAAAAGGTGGCGTTGGCAAGACCACAACTGCGGTAAATCTGGCAGCAGGTCTGGCCATTCTCAAGAGGTCTATATTGCTTGTAGATTGCGATGCCCAGGGAAACGCTTCCAGCGGTCTTGGAGTTGCCCCAAAGGGGCCGGATAGACATCTCTACCATGTCATACTTGGTTTGGCCGGCACGGTCGAAGTGATACAGCCCACATCTGTTGCGAATCTTTCCATTATTCCTTCAAATATGGACCTGGTGGGAATAGATGTGGACCTGGCAGGACGTAAAAACAGGGAGGGCGTACTGAAGGAACTTTTAGCTCCTTTGAGTTCCTTTGATTATATAATATTGGACTGTCCCCCCTCTCTGGGGCTGATAACCGTAAATGCCCTGAGCGCTTCCAATTCCGTAATTATTCCTATGCAATGTGAATATTATGCCCTTGAGGGCTTGAGTCAGTTAATAAAGATTATAAGGCTCGTGAAACATAACTTCAATCCCACGCTCCATATTGAAGGCCTATTGCTCACCATGTACGATTACCGCATTCGTCTTGCATTTCAGGTCGCGCGTGAGGTGCGAACACATTTCAGGGACTTGGTTTACAAGACTACTATTCCCAGAAACGTAAGATTAGGTGAGAGTCCGAGTCATGGGAAGCCGATATTTTCATACGAACCGAGATCCAAGGGAGCAGAGAGTTACCTGGCCCTGGCCCGCGAGTTCCTGGGCTGCCAAAGGAGGTCACGATGAAGCTCAAGGGGGGATTAGGCAAAGGGCTTGGAGCCCTTCTTTCTACAGAAAACATATATGACTTAGAGAGTCCCGGATTTTTCCTTTGTCCCATAGAAAAGATACGGCCAAATCCCGATCAGCCACGAAAGCATATAGATCATGATTCCCTTGAATGCCTTGCCAAATCCATCAAGGAGAAGGGTATCCTTCAGCCCTTGGTGGTTTGGGAGGTTGACGGTGTTTATGAGCTGATAGTCGGCGAAAGGAGGTGGAGGGCGGCCCAAAAGGCCGGGCTTAAGGCGGTCCCTGTTGTCATAAAGGACGTGAGCCCTGACGAGCTTCTTGAGCTGGCGCTGGTTGAGAATATCCAGAGAGAGGACCTGAATCCCCTTGAAGAGGCCCTGGCCTATAGCAGGCTTATAGATGAGCTGGGGCTTACACAGTCCCAGGTGGCCTCAAGGGTAGGAAGGGAAAGGTCCACAGTGGCCAACTTTCTGAGGCTTCTCCAATTACCGGACTATGCTCAGGCCGACCTGCTTGATGGTCGGCTCAGTATGGGCCATGCCCGGGCCATTTTGATGTTGGAAGATCCTGAAAGCCAAAAGGAGTTAAGAGACCAAATAATAAAAACAGATCTTTCCGTACGACAGGCAGAGGCCCTGGCCCGTCGATTAGCTAAAGGAAAAAGGCCGGGTGCGAGAGTGCGCAGGGAAGATCCTGACATCATTAATCTTTGCGAAGACCTGACTCGCAGGCTTGGTTCTAAAGTAAAAATAGTGCAGACCAAAAGGGGCGGCAGGCTGGAAATACGCTATCGTTCCGCCCAGGACCTGGAACGGGTTATACAGTTGCTCAGGGCGGGTGAGATATGATTCTGCTTCACCGTTCAGCATCTCCAGAAGTTTGGCAGCGACTTCAATTGTACAGATGAGATGCTTTACGCAAAATCAGTGAAAGATTCCCTACTGCTCTACTCATACCTACATATAAAAGTGACAAATTATCAGTTTCTTTCTGGGGCGCATCAAGATCAACTATGATGATACATCTGTTTTTAAGTCCCTTGAAATTTTGTATTTTGGCATCGGGATTGTCCTTCTCGTAAACTCGTTTTGTCTCTCCCAAATTTCTATTTTCCAATTTCAAGTTTCAAGCCGTGAACGGCTACATGAAAGGTAACCCTGAACGGAGAACTCTGAACCTGTGAACGCCCACACATAATGATCAACAAGCATCTCTCATGCTATATCAATCCAAGATCGGAATTTTCCGTCTCGCTCCCCGTATCTCTTAATGCGGCATATGCCAGAAGGTGCTCCCGATAAGCCCCGAAACGAGGAGTGAATCCAATGGATTCCAAATGTTTAATGTTTTTTTCGTACAAGGCCGACACATCCTTTGGACCAAGCCCTTTTGAGACCTGATAATCGAAAACCCTGTTATAGACTTTTGATTCCGCAGCCCCCCGGATTTCAGTAATTGCAAATTTTTCAGGTTTTTTCTGGATAAGAGAACCTTCTGACAGGACGAACTTGCCTTTGGACAGGGCATGTATGCAATCCTTGTTTTTATTGAGAAAATTCAAGGTCTCATTAAATTCCGCCTCTGTCTCAGTGGGAAAACCAAACATTATGAATATCAGGTTCATAAGACCTGCATGCCCGGCATCTTGAAGGACCTTCTCCGCTTCTTTGATCCTTGTCCCCTTTCTCATAAGGTTAAGGACCCGCTGGCTGGCCGACTCCACGCCCCACATAATTACACGCCCTCCGGACCGGTGAATCAGCTTAAGGAGATCAGCATCAAATTCTCTTATGGGTTTGGCATATGCCGCGTAGGAGATATCTATTCCTTCATTAATTATTGCCTGTGCCAGGTCTCTGAAACGGTCCGGAGGGATCATCTCATCATAAAAATTAAGAAACCGCACTCCATAATGTTCTTTCAGGTGTCTTATCTGCTTCAGACATTCCTTAATTTCAAGCTCTCGATAGAGTAAGTAAGAATGATGATGTGTACAGAATGTGCATCTTCCCCAGGGACATCCCCTTGAACTCAGGAAAGGCAAGACTACTTCAGGACCTATGTATCCATCCAGCCGGAAATCGCTAAAATCCGGCTCAGGTATCTGTTCGAGGTCGTAAATGACATGGGGCGGATTTGTTTTGACCTCCTGATCTTTCATATAAATAAGATTGGGTACCTCGGCCAGGTCTTTCTTATCTTGAACCATGCAAAGATCGAGTAATGCCTTCTCCCCTTCCCCTGGAATAAGAAAATCAACATATTGCCCAAATTCCAATTGCCTTGTCTTGTCCTTAGTACTGAAGACCCAGGGCTCCTTGAAAAGTCTCTCCGGATAACGCATGACCCCGAGTTTGGCCCCGCCCAAAACAATCTTTATTTCCTTTTTTTCTTTAATCAAAGAGGCCATGAGCAGGGCAAAAACAGTTTGGCTATTGAAAAGGACCGAAAGACCAACCAGGTCCGGGCCATAATCCAGGACCGTATTGACGAGATCCTCAAAAAATATCTTCACCCTGTCGGGCACGGAGAGTCCTATTAGATGCCTTGTTGCCATTTCAGACATAAATGCGTTAAAGATGCTCTCAAAGCTCAAAAAAATCGTGATATAATGATGGTATAGCTTCAGGTCGAATTTTTCCAGTGTCCCATGCTTCAGAAAATCCACTGCCTGGCCAATTTTTTGAGCTGTGGTCTTTTCATCCCAGTTATAGAGACGAATTTTAAAGCTCTCCTTACTCAGATCATCCAGGATTCTGTCGTAATAGAGCAGATTCAGATCAAAGGCCCTGACATCTATATCCGGCGAACTTCTCTTCAGATATGACAACAGAACGGCAGGCCCAAGAGGAGGACTGGTGGGCCTCATACAAGGCAGGGAAACAATAGCCAGTTTCAGTTTAGCACCTCTTACAT
>QNAY01000046.1 GCA_003645605.1 Thermodesulfobacteriota bacterium | reverse complement strand
TTGTGCTCATAAAGGCGCCGCTCCAGGTTATTGATTACCCCCAGATACATCACTTTATTGTTCCAATTTGTGAGCAGATACACATAATATGTCACAGTCATGGGCATTTAAGATTTCTCCCTTTGGTCGAAATGACAATATGAGCGTGAACGCTTACCATTATTTAGATAAGTTAAGATCCCATATATATTCATAAACTACCTGATAAGGTTTGCCAAATCCCTGAACAGCTCATTTTCCTGGTTGGCGCAGTCACGCAAGATGTCAGCCATGGCAGGATATGTATTTTCTTCTAACGCCCGTCCTTTGCAGTTACGCACGCCGAATAATGCAAATTCGCGCCACCTGTCGCCGATTTCAGTCATCCTCCCGGAAATATGAAGTAGTCGTTTCTCTCCCAGAATTTCTGCGGCTTCTTGTAAAAAGGCTGCATAGATAAAACGAAATCCAGCGCCGCCGGTGCCGATCTCTTCCTGCATCCTGATAATGTGTCCGATATTAAGGGAGGCCCTGGATTCCCCCAATTTTTCCGGCCAGTTTTCAATCCGCCCGGCCAGAAAACGGATACCTCTGACCCCTATGAGGGGAAAAGGGACCTTCAGCATGGTTTTGCAGACATCTCTTATGCCACTGACAATAGCCGTGGCGATATCGACATGATCCGGCACACGGGCCAAGTAGTACATCTTTCCATTTGGGGCAAGGGCACCCTGGGCAAAACGCGCCTTCATCAGGTCCGTACGTGAACAGACAACAGGCTTGTCAAATACAGGGTCGCTTACAAAATATTCAGTGCCCTCCTTACCATAAACGATGATATTGTGAGCATTAAAATGGAACCTGAGCGCGGGAGGAAAGTATGGAAGCCAGTAGACGCCGGTCTGCATTCCTACCGGAATCCCTTGGTCAATAATACGGTCAAGGGCATTCATGGCCTTCTCCGGGTCCCGGAATTTGTGCCTCTTGATCTGAACTCCGAGCCCTTTGGTCACTCGTTTAAGGATCTGTCCTGTAGCACCACGAAATGTCGTTAAAGGCAGCCCATTGATCTTGATAAAGGGGAAGTAGCCGAAAAACAGCGCCGCGCCGATGCCAAAGGCCAATGACTCGGATACGTTGATACCATAGTGAAAAAGGAGATTGGCAGTAACCCCACTTTCGCAGTGGGCCGATTGCCGGTGTACAAAATCAATTTTTTGGTTATTGGGGGCCATTATTAAGATCGAGACTTGAAAATTCCGGAACATCAAAAAGCTGCTCTGCGGAGACATTGAAAATCTTGGCATACCGTTCCAGGATAGAGACCTTAAGACGCCTGAATACAGCGGGTTTGAGATGCCGCCTCACTCTCCAGCGAGACAGGCGGACATATTTGGCCAGAAGATCGGTATCCATCTGGTTTTTTACCATGTAATATGCCAAAGGGCTCAGCTCTCGGGCCCGTATCCGTTTTATCACATCGGCCACCTGTTTACTTATGAGTTCCCAGGCCTGTTTATTGGCAATATTGGCTGGTTCCCAGCCAACGCTCGGAGCTAAAATATAACGGCCGTCATCGTCGATAGCGTAACTGATCTCATGCCACCGATCCAATATGCCGCCATCCTGAGGTACGTTCTTTTTTAGCATTGACTCAATACTTACCCTAACCTGAATAAACCGGAATAGTACCTAAAGTGAACTAAACTCAATTAACTTGATAGTTTGCGTTGACAGTACTATCAATTCCTGCAATTGTACACTTACTTTAGCGGGCGGATTTTTAAACGATAAACAATTTTCTGTGGCTGTCTTGGACTTTGTAAAATGATATAGGTGTAGCCATGTATCTGCTACTTTTATTGAAACGTTTTTGGTCTAAACTCCGATCGTCAGTTTCCTGCCTTAACTTGTTTCTGACAATTGCAACCGGTCTCTTGCTGGGAGGATGCGCGGCTTCACAACTCGACATGTCTGTCAAGAGTATGGTCCCGGTGCCTTCCGATGCGGATACTGCCAAGGCCCCTTTGCAGATCGTTCTGGGAGTTGACAATTTTGTGGACCTCAGGCCCCAGACCCGTGGCAGTGACAACAAGAAATGGATGGGTTTCATACCGGGCATTTTGTGGATCGAAATCAGCTCCGACATACCTGAGATCTATACGGCATTTTCTCCGTTCAACTCCAGGCCCTTTAATTTTAACATTGCCCGGGCAATAGCTGATATAATAGGTCAGTCCGGCTTGTGCCATACGGTAGTCTTCCTGCCTGAAGATCCCTACAGACACATAGATTATCGTTTGGAGGGGGTGTTGCGTCGCAGTCTTGTTCAAGAAACAGGTTACTACTACGGCTCAGGAATATATGCCTGGGTTACCCGTATATTCGGCCTTCCTTATGTGTCATATAATATGGAATTAGAAGTGGACCTGAGGCTACGTTCCATGACCACGAATGAGGTTTTGTGGAAAGGGACAATAGCAGGAACAAGGGAGGACAAATACCACAATGTATATGGTCTGGCCAGGGGCATAGATGGCAAGCATATAATAGCATATAATTTTTCACAAATTATGGTTGAGCAACTGCCCGACATATTATCAGGTCTGAGAAAGGCGTTGGAAAAGGTAACCCTGAACTGTGAACTCTGAACCAGTAAACAGAGAAATCTTGGCTATTATAGGGAGTGTCCCGCGCAGGTGGGGGCGTATGGACCTGCTAAGCCGTATGGCTGTAGTGGCGGTGGGACGTGCTTTCCGTGACTCTGATCTCTTGGATAGGCAGACTAACAAGATACACAGTGTCAATATTGTAGGTCTTATTTCCGTGACCAGGTGGGGATCATTAATAACTGACCTTGCCTTCTGTGAAACACTGGGCCAAGGCCCGGAGCTGGCAAGCCCTACCGTTTTCAGTTATACCCTGCCAAACATCGCGATTGCTGAAGCCGCCGGCCATTTTGGACTGACAGGTCCTGTCTACTCGATCTTTGCCGAGCATGACCTTATGGAAAAAGTCGAACAAGAAGCTATTTTCTGGTTATCCAACCATCCGGAAATCTCTGCCATGGTGGCAGGCCGACTGGATATTCCTCCTTCTTATGCTGAAGAAAAGGCACCGGTTGCGGGATTCCATATTGTGAACGAACAATGCCGCATTTGACCCTTATCTATCCACATTGGCCCAAACTGCCGGAGCAGACAGAGTTTCATCTGCCCCCGCATGGGCCGGTATGCCTGGCTGCCAGCATACCGGAAGAGTACGATATATGTTTTATAGATGAAAATGTGGATACTCTGGACCTGGAGGCCGGGACAGATCTGGTGCTTTTGTCCATGATGCTGACCAGTCAATTGCCCAGAGGATTTGAGATCGCTGCCAGCTACCGGCAAAAAGGTGTCCGGGTTATTGCCGGCGGTATTAGCGCCATGCTTCATGCTGAAGAGGTTGCTGAACATGTTGACAGTCTTTTTCTGGGAGAGGTTGAAGATGGACGTCTTGCCAAAGTCCTTGCCGACTGGGAAAAGGGATGCCTGAAACCGGTCTATGACTATTTCCTCGACCATCCTCGGATTGAAAGCATAGATACGGCCAGACGGGAGATTCTCAACCAGGAGCGTTATACGTATCGGGGTATACGGATGGTGGATTTGGTCCACGCATCCAGAGGATGCAGGTTTAACTGTTTTCCATGTTCCACAGCATATCTCGGAGGCAGGCAATTCCGCCCTCGCCCCATTAATAACGTAGTGAAAGAAATTGATGACATTGACAACAATCGATTGTTCCTGGTGGACAATTCCCTGGCGCAGGACCGGAAATGGGTCCTGGATCTCTTTGCCGCCTTGAAGCCTTTAAAGAAAAAGTGGATCAGCCATCCCATCCTGGACGAGGAGGATGTAATCGCTGCAGCAGCAGATGCGGGATGCTGGTATGTGTACCAGGCGGTCTTTGACACCTCAGATGTAATTCGTAACCGTGTCCGGCGGCTGCATGATCACGGCATTGGCGTGGAGGCGGCGGTCCTGCTGGGTACGGATAACCAGGACGAAGACTATATTAAACGCCTGGTGGACTTTCTCCTGGAGATTAATGTGGATATGGCGGAATTCAGCATCCTGACCCCCTTTCCCCATACTCCGATCACTGCACTGTTCGAGCGGGATAATCGAATCCTCCACCGTGACTGGAAACGCTATACCACGGCCGAGGTCTGCTTCCGGCCCAAGCACATGACCCCGGATAAGCTTCAGCAAATGTATCACTATGCATGGAAGGCATTCTTCCAGGATATGTCCCAGTCCCTGCGTATGGCCCGTCTGTTCCAACAGGTAATCCGAAAAGAGCTGGCAGACAACACCTATGAATCCTTAAACCTTTCCTCTGATCGCCGCAAACGTATCCGTACCAAAGGTGAAGTCCGTGGGGCTTGATTGTCTCTTGGTTGCCGACAACCAGGTGATCACACCTTATCCGGTCTATCCATTAGGCATTGCACATCTTGCGGGGGCTTTAGAGGCCGCTGGCCACCGGCCATACCAGTTCGACCTGCTGGGCCATGGGGGTCTCAAGGCCCTGGCCCGTCGACTTTCGATATCACCACCTGATCTGGTTGGCCTCTCCATTCGCAACCTCGACACAGTTGACAGCACCGCACCGGACAATTTTATTCCCAAGGCCCAGGAGACTATGGCCCTGATTCGCCGTTTTTGCCGCGCTCCTGTAGTGGTGGGCGGACCGGCTTTTTCCATCATGCCGGAGGCCATCATAGAGCTTTTCCAGGCAGACTACGGCGTGGTAGGGGAGGGAGAGATAATACTTCCATGGCTTGCAGATTGTCTGGAAAGGGGTGCTCCACCAGATGAGCGCATCTTCAGGGCCAAACCAGCCGATGCACCGTGGCAACCTGTACGGTATGATTCTTCAATTGCAGACTATTACCTGGGCTTGGGTGGCATGCTCAATGTGCAGACCAAGCGAGGGTGTCCGCACAGGTGCGCTTATTGTTCCTATCCGGGTCTTGAGGGAAATCGTCTTCGATTTCGAGACCCTGAGGCCGTGGTTGATGACGTGATGCGCATTACCAGGGATATGGGTGCCCGTTATATCTTTTTTACTGATGCGGTTTTCAATGACGGGCAAGACCATTGTCTTCAGGTGGCAGAGGCATTGATCCGATCCGGAAACACTACACCATGGTGCGCCTTTTTCAGACCTAAGAATGTATCAAGAGACGGGCTCAAACTCCTCAAGCAAGCCGGGCTCGTTGCCATGGAAATGGGTACTGATGCCGCTGCAGACCAGACCCTCAGCGCCCTTAACAAGGGGTTTGCTTTTGACGAAGTCATAGCCACCAACGACCTGGCCGCCGCACTCGGCATTTCCTGTGCCCACTTCATTATATTCGGAGGCCCAGACGAAGATGACAAGACGGTACTAGAGGGATTGGCCAATCTGGAAAGACTGAAGGAGTCTGTTGTATTTGCCTTTACAGGCATTCGCATCTTACCCGGTACTCCTATCCACGAGCGAATTCTGAGGGAAGGTACACTGGATGCAGGCCAACCGCTCCTGGAGCCGGTTTTTTATTTTTCTCCCAAAATTCGACGTAAGAGATTGGAACATCAAATCAAGACTGCATGGGCCGGACGTATCGATCGAGTCTATCCCTGTTCAATTATGGACAAAAAAATCCGTTACCTGCATGAACGGGGCCATGTCGGCCCTATGTGGGACATGTTGATCCGCAGACCCCGCACAAAATGAACCCTCGCCTTCTTCACACCCTTCTGGTCATTCCTGTTTATAACCACGGCCCAACGCTGCGTTCCGTGGTGAAAAGGGCCTTGAATGCGGGCTGGCCGGTGCTCGTGGTTGATGACGGGAGCACGGACAGGGGACCGGACGGGATTACAGACCTCCCGTGCAGGCTTCACCGTGTTCCCCACAATCAGGGCAAAGGCTCGGCCATACTCACAGGGGCCGGGCTCGCCGAACAATGGGGCTACGATACCATTATTACTGTGGATGCGGATGGACAACTGGACCCTGAGGACGCGGCACGATTGGTGGAGACTGCAACCGCACAGGACCGGCCGGCTATTGTAGTCGGGACCAGATTGATGACCCGTGATACAGCCCCCAAGGCCAGCCTTTTTGGCCGCGCCTTTTCAAATTTTTGGGTGAGACTCGAGTGCGGTCTGGACCTGCCGGACACTCAAAGCGGTTCGCGCCTTTATCCTGTGGAATTTTTACTCCATCTTCCAGTCCGGGCCCGGCGTTATGATTTTGAGGTCGAAGTCCTGGTCCGGGCTGCATGGGCCGGTATCCTTATCCTTTCCACACCTGTCCGGGTGCATTATCCCAGCGAAGGAAAACGTATATCTCATTTCCACCAATGGAAAGACAACCTTCGCCTGACCATACTCCATACGCGCCTGATTCTCAGGGCACTGAATCCCTGGCCACACCGGCGTCTTGCAGGCCGGACGGCCCCGTCAGTTATGGACATGTCTCTTTTTCACCCGTTTCGACTGTTCAAACATCTCTGCCAAGAGCATAGTACACCGGCCCAGCTCGGAATCGCCGCATGGATGGGTCTGTTCCTTGGGGCCCTTCCCCTCATCGCCTGCCATACCATTATCATAATTTATGTTACACACAGACTACATCTTAACAAACCTGCTGCTGTTGCGGCCAGCCAGTTATGCTGCCCGCCTGTAATCCCGGTGATATGTATTGAGACAGGCTACTTCATGCGGAACGGTCACCTTCTGCTGGAACTGTCATTAGATACCACGGTCTACCAGTTCCATCAAAGGTTGATGGAATGGCTCCTGGGCTCTCTTATCGTCGGGCCGTTGCTCGGCCTTGCGGGGGGCCTTGCCACTTACTTTGTTGTCCGCTGGTTGCGGACCAGGGGGGCTACGGAGTGCGATACGTAGATCCTCGTTTTCAAAAGGCTGTCCTGAAAAGGTTGGAGGCCCTTGGCCATGGTATTTTTTACATCATCCTTCGAATAGCCGGTCAGCCGGGGGCTTATGCTTTACTGATTCCTGTGGTTTTGATTTATGTCATTGTCGGCCGCCGAATTCACCAGTTGATGTCTCCCTATCTCAGGAGACGTTTCCCTAAACACAACCTAATAGAACGCCGGCGGGATACCTTTAGAATAGTCCATTCATTTGGCCAGATCCTGGTGGACAGGGCCTGGCTGGGCCTCAATAGATTTGCCCGGCTACATGGCGGCTTCGATGGGTGGGACACTATCTTAGGACTCATAGAGCAGAGAAAAGGCCTGGTACTTCTCACAGCGCATGTCGGGAATTGGCAGGTTGCCTTGGCCCATCTCAATGATCTGCCCGTACCGGTACACGCCTTGATGCATTATGAGGAAGAGGTCGTGGCAAAACACTATTTCGATCTGCGGAGCGAGTCATGTCCGTTCCGGATCATCAAGACCGACGGCTTTCTCGGAGGTGTGGTTGAGGCCACGGCGGCTTTACAGAGAGGCGAAGTCGTGACTATCATGGGAGATCGTCTGGCAGGAGGCCCTAGCGCCACTGTCAAGTTCCTTGACTCTCAGGTACGATTTCCTGCAGGTGTTTACAGGCTGGCAGCCGCTACAGGGGCCCCCATAGCAGTTCTCCTTGCAGCCAAGACCAGCAGGCAAAGCTATAATCTTCGAGTATGGGACGTGTTTCATCCGTCATACAGTGACCGAGAACACCGCAAGTCGGACTTGACGGCCTGGACCGGCCGTTTCAGCAAGGCGCTTGAGGCCTACGTTACCAAATTTCCGTACCAGTGGTATAATTTTTATGATTTCTGGAACCAGTAGGTAGTGCCTGAACGGAAAGACCGTTCAGGCACAATTATAAATTTTGAATTTTGAATTAAAAAGAAGTAACCTATAAGGCATCTACCCCAAAATGGAGCTGCAAATATATGGACCAGTTGAAACAACAACTGAAAGAGATGATTGTTCAAGACCTTAATCTGCCGGACGTCAAACCTGAAGACATCGACGACAAGGCATCATTGTTCGAAGAAGGCCTTGGACTGGACTCCTTGGACGCCGTAGAGCTTGTGGTCCTGCTGCAAAAGCGCTTTGGAGTACAAGTAGCTGATATGGACGAGGGAAAGGTGGCCTTCGCCTCTGTGGAGGCCCTTGCCCGTTTTGTGAATAATCATCGTTGACAGGTGAAGCAAACCCTAACTTATTGAGAACTTACTGAATTTTAACTAAATAGTGTCTGAACGAAAACTAACTAAAACTGTCATTTCGAGCAAAGCGAGAAATCTTATCGTACTGAAAATACAGGCATTAAAGATTTCTCCCTACGGTCGAAATGACAAAAAGAGGGGTTTT
>QNAY01000045.1 GCA_003645605.1 Thermodesulfobacteriota bacterium | reverse complement strand
CGCCCAAAGCCTGATGTTGGCGGCCCACGCTAAGGGGCTTGGCACAGTACCGCAGGCGTTTTCAACAGATTATGCCAAGCAGATCAAAAACTTTCTCTCCATTCCTGAGACCAAGCGACTCGTGATTGGTTTATCAATCGGTTATCCAGATTTGGAATCCCCTATAAATAAATTTAGAACCGATAGAGTTGAGACGGAAAAATTGGTATCGTGGCTGGAGTGATAGATATCGCGCAGGTTCTCGATAAGTCGGGGGCTGTCACTGGATTACGGCTTTTTTAGTTTTTCCCCAATGCAGCGATATGCAGAGAAAGCGCCCTTAGTATGAAATTGTCTGGATTATGCTGTTGAACAAGGATAAGGCAAAACAGCTATTTCTGCCTGGGAACAAGCTCTGATGGTAATCCGGGGCCCCCTTCAACCTTGATCACCGTGTGGACATTACCTCTTGGATGAAAATCACCTTCCACTTTGATAGTGCGGGGGGAAAGGACCTCCGTCAGGTCTGAGAAAATTTTGTTGACGGCTTCTTCGTGCGAAATGTATTGATCTCTATAGCCGTTGAGATAGAGTTTTAGAGATTTTAGTTCCACTATAAATCGGTCTGGAACATAGGTTATTCTTATGGTTGCAAAGTCAGGATATCCTGACCTTGGGCAAAGACAGGTAAATTCCGGGAAACTTATCTCTATGGTATAATCGCGTTCAGGGCATGGATTCGGCCAAGATTCAAGCCCGGCATTTTTTATTTCTTTTTCTCCGTATTTCATTTTTTTCATTTCCAGGTAAATTGAGCGATTAGCTATTAGCCGTTAGGTTTTAGCTTAACAGTTCGTTTTTATATAAACCCCGTTTTGCCGCAACCCACCGAACTGTAAGCGTTTACAGGGTGCTGCAGATGCGAGGCGGAGGGTACGCAGACGTACTCTCTCAAGTGCCCGACAACAAAGCAGATGCGGTGCCCTGTGAACGCTTACAAACTACAGAATGAAGGATGTCGTACATTCTATTGGGCAACAAGAATCTTATGAACCGGAACAATCCTGACGCGCTTCCTTATCTGCGGTAGTTCCTCATACAAAACCTTCCACGTATTAGATGTCGGATGTCCTATGGCAAGAACGCATCCATTCTCCATAGACAATTTTACCATTTTTTTGATTTCCCTTCTGATGGATTCCTTTTGAGTATCGTGGTCTAGAAACACGGCCCTTTCAGCAGCCGGTATCCCCATAGATCTGGCAGTTACATATGCCACACTGTCATGTGTAGTCTTGCTGTCAACAAAGAAAAGACCGCGGCGCTTTATTTCAGTAAGAATTAATTCCATGCCCTTTTTACTTGTAGTGAATTTAGAACCCATGTGATTATTTACTCCGATTGCACCAGGCACAGCATCCAGGTCCTTTCTGAGTATTTGTAACATAGAATCAAAGTCCATACTTAGACGCAGGACGCCGGGACCAGGGTCAATCGCACTGTTAACAGGCTCCAGAGGCAGGTGTATTAAGACATCTTTGCCGAGATCCTTGGCCTTTTTGGCCAGCTTGGGCGTATGAGGTGCTGTTGGGAGAAAGGAAAAGGAAAGAGGGGCCTCTAACTTCAGAAGCTGATTGTTGATCGGAAGATTATAACCCATGTCGTCTATAAGTATAGCTACTACAGGCATCGAGGCTTTGCTTTTCGGTCTTGATGGTTTGGAAGGACGGGAAACTGGTGGTGCGGAATCAAATTCTTCAAAGGGCTGGTGGACTTTTGGTCCTGTGCTCTGAGGTAAAGGAAGAAGGTATAAAAGGGCCACAATTGCCCCGGTTATTCCCAAGGCTATTATTGGCCACAATAAACGGGGAGAACGTCTTGTGAGATTCTTTTTGCGGGTTTTGTTCTTTGATGAGCGAGATTTAGCCATTTAAAAGACTTTGAGGCACTTACAAAACCCATTTTGGGCTGGAACTGCCATTCCGAGAACAATGTCTCGTTGACTGCGTTGCCATCCAAAAAAAACTTGGGTTTTGCAAGAAGTTCACTTTGCAGATTTTACCTGTGTAAATATGGCCCATGCCTTTAATATTCTAACTGCTTCTTGTAACTGGTTATCCATGGGGGGCGGTTGCGTTTCTCCATTTTCAACTTCGGAGTCAACAGTTTCCGGCTTATCTTTTTTTTCTTTTACGGAATTCAGCTCATCTTCAATTGGTTCATCTTCATTCAGCAGGTGTCCCTCTAAATCGCGTTCTGTCGGGAAATGAAAAAATTCATCCTTTTCTTTTGGTTTTTCCAGGGGAGTGTAAGGTACTTCTATATCAGGCTCTATGCCCTTTGCCTGTATTGATCTGCCGTTAGGTGTATAGTATCTGGCTGTGGTAAGGCGTACTGCAGATCCGTCTTCAAGGGGGACGATGGTCTGGACCGATCCCTTGCCAAAGGTCTGGACCCCTACAATTATTGCCCTTTTGTGATCTTGTAAGGCCCCGGCAACTATCTCCGAGGCACTGGCGCTTCCTTCATTGACCAATACTGCAATGGGATAATTGTGAGAATGTTTGTCCGGATGGGCCTCAAAACGCATTTTTTGTTCTTCGATCCTGCCGTCTGTGTAAACAATAAGTCCCTTTTTTAGAAATACGTCAGCTACTTTTACAGCCTGGTCGAGTAACCCACCAGGATTGCTTCGCATATCAAGAACCAGGCCCTTGAGACTCTTGCCCTTTTCCAGTTCTTTTAAGGCCTTTTTCAGTTCGAAAGTAGTCTTGTTCTGGAAGTTACTAATACGTATATAACCATAGTCCTCTTCCAGCATCCTGGATCGAACACTTTTTATGGGAATTACGTCCCTTGTGAGAGTTAGGTCTTTAAGCCGTCTCCATCCCTCTCGGTATATAGAGATAGTGACGTCGGTCCCCTTGGCACCTCTTAGAAGCTTTACTGACTCAATCAAGGTCATGTTTTTAGTGGTTTTGCCTTCTATCTTGAGTATTTTATCATTGGCCTTCAGACCCGCCTTGTATGCCGGAGTACCTTCTATGGGGGACACAACCGTCAGTATTCCGTCTTTGAGGCTGATCTCTATTCCTATACCTGTAAAGATCCCCTTGGTCTCTATCTGGAGTTCCTTGTAGTCCTCAGGTTTCATGAAAGATGAGTGGGGATCAAGAGATTTGAGCATGCCCTGTACTGCACCGTAGATAAGTTTCTTGGGCGGAATCTCTTCAACATAATTGCGTTGTACCAGGTCGAGAACAGAACCGAAGATCTTAAGTTGTTCGTAAGTTCCGTTTTCTTCCCTGGCCGAGGCAATTTGATGTGCTTGATAGGTGCCGATAACCATGAAAACACAAATCAGAGCAATTATAATAAGCCAGTGATGTCCCGACCTTGAAAATTTTTCCATTTTTTGTCTCCCTCGACTAATGATGAGAATAAAACATCCTAGGAAGATAGGCAATATCTATTTTGCTATTTACATCAACCCCCTAACCCTATAAGAACAAAGGAATATTTATCACGAAAGACCGAAAACACGAAAGGGAAGTCTGTGGATGGACGTGCCAACTTGATTTTGAGCCACTAATATTTGACAAAAAATAAGGATGATCCGATATAGAGAATAGGCGAATGAAGGCACCGCCGGTAAAACATACGAAAGAGGTTACCCTGAAAGGAGTTAAAATGAAAAAATCTCTTGTTGCAATTGTAGTTGTGATTTTACTTGCAATAGGCAGTTGGTACTACTTAAAGCCGCATCATGTCAGGGCGATCCCTGCAGACTTGCTACCGCATGACACCTTATTATTGGTAGATTTCATTGATCTTGAAAAGGGTATTGATGATTTCAAAAAAGGAAAATTTGGGCAAAAGCTAAAAGAAATTGACTTGGCCAAAGTCATGTTAGAGCTTGAAGTGTCAAAGGATGTTATTGAGAAGTACAAAAATATTGAATTATCGGTTTTTTCAGCTATCGATAGTTTGCTTTTTAAAGAACTCTTTGGGCAAGAGACGGCAATTGCTGTTTTGCCCATTAAGATCGATCACCCTAAACTCAAAGAACTAAAAAAGGCTCTCAGGAGTATCGTGTTCATTTCCAGGCCAAAGCATAATGCCGACTTTACCGAGTTTATTACAAGATATCTTGCGAAAGGATCTGAAGGCCAAGTGGAAGTATATGGTGACTATGAGATTAAAAATCTTAATCTCGACAATGATTTATCAATCTATTATTCCCTGGTTGATGGTTTGTTAATTGCCTCATTTGATAGTCTTTCTATTAAGAATTGTATCCATTTTAAGGCAAATCAAAAGGAGTCGTTAGCTGAAAATAAAAATTATCAGGATTTGCGACATAACCTGGTATCCAAATCGATCCGAAGTTTTGTTTATCACAATACCGAAAAATTCTGTGATTATATGTTAATTATAGCTCGATCTATTAACCCTGCAGGGATGAAATGCTTTGACATAGAACGTTCTTTGGACCCGTTTAATGGCATAAAAGCAGTGGGATATGCGGCATATGATGATGGGAGTGATCTGTTGCATGATAAGACCCTTGTATTGTTTGATAAGTGCAAAATGGAACCGGATTATGCTAAGTCCTATAGTTTTAAACCCGGAGAAAACAAGACAATTCAAATGGTCCCGGAGGATACCATATGTTATTACTGGACTAATACTATGGATACTGAATTCCTTTTCAATATCTTTTCCGAGAAGATGTTCCCAGATGATAAAATAAGGGAATCTAAGGAAGCTGAATTTCAAAAAGAATTTGGAAGCTCACTTGATGAGATATTCCAAGCCCTTGGCAATCAGTTCGGAATTATCCTGACGGAGATTGATATGGGCAGCCCGATCCCAATCCCGATCCCAAAGCTGACGATTCTTTTTGAGGTAAAGAACCGGAAAACTTTAGAAGAACTTTTTGAATCAGCGATACAAAAAGAAGGGATAGGTCTGGAGAAAGAAAAAATTGAAGATGTGGAAATAAACACTATTGTTTTGCCGGCGGTCATTGATATTCAACCTTCATACGTTTTTTATAAAGGTTTTTGCATGGTATCCATTGATCGGCAAATGATTAAAGATATGATTAATGTATCTAACAATGGTCAAGGGATCATCTCTAACGTTGATTTTCAAAATGTTAATAAAGGCTTGACAGGAAAAAATAATGATATCGTGTTTATAAAATTTGATGACCTGATTGATGAGATTAAAGAGTTATGGGAGTGGGAATTCAGTAATATTGCATCGAAAGACCAAGATACTGGTACAAAATGTAAGATAATTGCTGATGGGGTTATTTATCCATTTTTGGATGGTTTAAAGATGTATAAAACCATTGGAAGTTATAGTATTATGAAAGAAAATGAGATTGTATCGGAGACCTATTTGAAGATCGACAGATAGTAACCGTTTACACTCCCTGGCAGTCGACAGGTTTTTGCAGGGTTTCGGACAAAGTTGCACCAAAAGGCGCATTCTCAACGGATTGTGCTTTGAAACCAGAAAAAGGCTGTCGGCTGTCAGGGGGGAAGTGAATGATTGTGCCGAAAATAGATATAGGCCTGTAATCCTTGGCAGTCGGGGAATGAACGATTACAATAAGTTCCATGACATTGACAGCCAAACCTCCCCTTGTAGAAATCCGGAATCTTACAAAGCGGTTCGGAAACAGGGTGGCGGTTAAGGATCTCGACCTCTGCATATATCCCGGAGAGTGTCTTGGGCTACTCGGCCCTAATGGAGCTGGAAAGACCACCACCATATACATGCTTCTTGGCCTTGTCCGGTCCACCTCAGGTGAAATCAGCGTCTTCGGTGAATCCATCCCTGAACGGCTGAAACAGGTAAAACTGAGGATAGGTGTGGCACCGCAGGCAGACAACCTGGATCCGGACCTGACTGTATATGAAAACCTTCTTGTCTATGCTGCATATTTTGGAATAGACCGCTCTACAGCCGGAAAGCGAGCGGACGATCTTCTCGGTTTTTTTGCCTTAAAAAATCGAAGTGATGAGATCATTCAGCATCTTTCAGGTGGTCAGCGTAGGCGTCTTCTCTTGTCAAGGGCCCTGATAAATGCGCCGGAGTTGCTGATCCTTGATGAGCCCACTATAGGCCTTGATCCCCAGGCCAGACACCTGATATGGGAGCGACTTGAGGACCTGAGATCCCAGGGTACTACTATGCTCCTTACCAGCCACTATATGGAGGAGGTGTCCCGCCTGACCAACAGGGTATTGATATTGGATGAAGGGAAAATAGTTGCACAGGGGGACCCCGGAGAAATGGTGGCGGATATGATAGGATCGGAAGTGTTTGAGGTGGCGGACAGTCCGGAAAAGCTTGACGTCCTGGAGGAAACCCTCCGTTCCTGTAAGGTGGATATCGAGAGGGTGGCAGACAGGCTCTTCATATATTCCAAAGAACCGTGTGCTGAGCTTGAGACCATGGCCATTTCCCTTCGTCATGTCAGCAAACGACCGGCAAATCTGGAAGATCTGTTTTTAAAGCTGACAGGAAGGACTCTGAGAGAGAACTGATGTGGCTGCTTTTTTATAAAGTTTGGCTGAGAAATGCCAGGGTATGGCGAAAGCACGTGCGGGCAAGTTTGATAGGAAACCTGGGCCAGCCATTCCTCTTTCTGTTGGCAATGGGTTTCGGCCTTGGGAGACAAATCCCGCAGATAGAGGGAGTTACCTATCTCCAATTCATAGGTCCGGGCCTGGTGGCTTCGGCAGTCATGTACAGCAGTTCTTTTGAAACTATGTATGGCTCCTACACCAGACTTACCACCCAGCGGACTTACGAGGCCATCCTCATGACTCCTGTGAACGTTGAGGAGCTTGCGCTGGGAGAAATTGTCTGGGCGGCAACCAAGGGCATCATCTCAGGGCTCATAATGCTTGCAACCCTCCCGCTTTTTGGCCTGATTCCCTCTCCGTGGATATTAGCCCTTATCCCCATGCTCTTTTTGGAAGGGATCCTGTTTGCATCCCTGGGGCTCATAATGACTGCCCTGGCCGGCGATTACGAATTCTTCAATTATTTTACTTCACTCTTTATAACGCCGCTTTTCCTGTTCTCAGGCATCTTTTTCTCCATAAGTGCCATGAATCCGGTTATACAGAAAATCTCACTAGCCTTGCCCTTGACCCATGCGGTCAACCTTTCACGAATGCTCTGTTACGGTCGGATCGGGCCTGATTGGCCTATCCACGCACTGGTCATAATAATTTTATCCGTTTTCTGTGCCTGGGTTGCCATTGTGCTTGTCAGGCGGAGGCTCATACTGTGAGGCTACGGTACACACTTAAGGGTATAGAGACCACTAATGTCCTGGGAAATTGCCTGTCAATGGTGCTTGGACCAGGGGATCTCTTCCTTTTGTCAGGGGATCTGGGAGCAGGAAAAACAAGTCTGACCAAGGCAATAGCCTCCGGCCTTGGAATAGAGGAAAAGGAGGTGACAAGTCCTTCCTTTGCCATAATTCACGAGCACCTGAACGGTCGCTTGCCCTTGATTCATGTGGACCTATACCGGCTTGGTCCCCATGCAGATATTACAGAGATCGGGCTTGAAGACTATTTTGACGGAGAAAACGTAGTAATCATCGAATGGGCCGAATACCTGGAGACCCCGTTGGTAGAAACGGCGCTTAAAATAGACTTGAATTTTGTTGATGAACAAAGCAGGGAAGTGTGCCTGACCGGCAAGATATGGATCTGGCGCGAAAGATTTTTGCTGCTTGATGACTGCATGAAAGCCTCTGATGAATGATTGAAAATAGTATGACAATGGTTTTAGGGAAGCAGAAATAAAGAACTTACCCAGATTGCGCCGGATTTTTATTCGTCTTCAAGGCGCGAGGAGAGAGCATAACGGGTTATGTGACCGACGAACAACACAGAAGCCGGATAAAAAAACAATCAAGATGGGTAAGTTATTTATTGCCGATTCCCTTAGCTGTCTCGGATCTCTACAAAAGTACCGATGGCAGTCACTCTACCGGTTCCCAGTACTCGCACAAAACCAGCCACCTGCTCCTGAATCAGAAGAGGAATAATCCAATAAGATGGGTCTTTAAATACATCCTCCACTAAAACCGGCTGTCCCAAGGACGCATCACTCCAAGAGGCATTCGCGAGATTTCGCTGAGCTTCGGCTTGTTTTATCTTGGCCTTGGCTATATCGATGGCTTGATCGCAGTTGACAAACACTTTCCCCCCCTACCTTTTTCTTATTTAGTGCCTGAACGAAAACCCCTCTTTTTGTCATTTCGACCGTAGGGAGAAATCTTTAATGCCTGTATTTTCAGTACGATAAGATTTCTCGCTTTGCTCGAAATGACAGTTTTGG
>QNAY01000044.1 GCA_003645605.1 Thermodesulfobacteriota bacterium | reverse complement strand
TAACCAAAACTGTCATTTCGAGCAAAGCGAGAAATCTTATCGTACTGAAAATACAGGCATTAAAGATTTCTCCCTACGGTCGAAATGACAAAAAGAGGGGTTTTCGTTCAGGCACTATTTAAATTAAAAGCAGTCTATTTGGTACCAAATTTGGCATAATATCGCCCGAACAATTTAGAAGTAGGGAGCTAATTAATATGAAAAGGACTTTTCAGCCAAGCAATTTAAAAAGAAAGAGGACCCATGGATTTCGTAAACGTATGAGCACAAAGGCAGGCCGTAGAATACTGAACAGACGCAGAGCAAAAGGGAGACAAAGCTTATCAGCATAAAGGTTATTATGGAGGAAGCCTTCTGGACGTAAAACAAAAATATCTTACAATAAAATGAGGCAGTCTTTACACACCCAATCTCTCTTAAAAAAAGAGAGATTAACAGGCGCGAAAAATTTTATCAGGGTTTATCAAAAGGGGAAACGAATAAAGCTGCCTGGCCTTACTATTATATTTGCAAGGAATTATTTGCCCTACTGTAGAATCGGTATCAGTGCCAGCAGAAAAATTGGTGGAGCTACCAAGAGAAACCGGGCCAAAAGGCTGATCAGGGAGTTATTCCGCACGAACAAGCGGATTTTTCCTACTGGTCGTGATCTGGTTTTTGTGCCATACAGGAAATTTTTCCACCTTGATTGGAATGAACTCAAGGGCAATCTTGTCAAGGCATTTGATGCCTCGAACAGGTGTTAATGATTGAATACTAAGACCATATTGGGCAAATTCATCATTTTTTTCATTAGAATATACAGGCTATTGTTTTCCCCTATTTTACCAAGGTCTTGCCGTTTCTATCCGAGTTGCTCCCGATACGCTGAGGAGGCCATTGTTAAACACGGTCCTATTACGGGTATTGTGTTGGCTACCAAACGACTTCTAAGGTGTCATCCCTGGACTCCGGGCGGATACGACCCTGTCCCCTGATTGCCGGTTTACGTTAAGAAGGCCCTTTACAGCAAAAAATGGTTGCTTGATTAGCCGTTTGCAAGACTCCAATTAAAAACCGGGGATGGGGTTAAGAAGACGGCTCTGATTATTTCTGATTATTAAGGTTTACTACAATGGATTCACGTACATTATTAGCTTTAGTTTTGTCTATAGCAGTGTTGGTTGGGTTTCAGTACTTCTTTGGTGGCGATGTATCACAACCACCTCGTGAAGAAACCGGTGTTGAGAATGTTCCTGCCACAGGTGTCAGTGAGCATGCCCCGGACCATGAATACGGGAAACGCATTCGCACCGATGGAGACGCCGTTG
This sequence comes from Thermodesulfobacteriota bacterium, assembly GCA_003645605.1. Taxonomy (GTDB): domain Bacteria; phylum Desulfobacterota; class Dissulfuribacteria; order Dissulfuribacterales; family UBA3076; genus UBA3076. The sequence goes on along the minus strand of QNAY01000044.1, from coordinate 7,113 downwards.
TTTCTTCCCTAAGCGGCATAAGAAGTCCTGATATTCCAGCTGACACAAAGGCACCCCTTCGCAAGGCAAGAGACATCACTGTGGAAACGGATCTTTACCAGCTCGTTTTCTCAGAAAGAGGCGGCACAGTTAAAAAATACCTCTTAAAGCAATACCTGACAACGCTTTCAGATGACGCCCCTCCTGTGAATTTGATCGATGTCTCTCCCCCGCATCTACCCCTTGGGCTTCAACTGGAATCTCAACCGCCGGTAGACCTTTCTTCACAATTCTTTGAGCCGGATAAGGAAGGCCTGAAGCTGACTCAGGCCGATGAGGAAGCACAACTGAAGTTTACCTGCAATATGCCCAATGGCATTAAAATTACAAGGAAATACACATTCCACCAGGGAAGTTACTGGATAGATCTATCTGTTTATTTATCAGGGGCGGGAACCATTCCCGGATCATTGTGCTTGTACAATAAACCCGGCGAGAATACAAACAACAGGTTTACATTTACAGGCACTGCCTACTATGGCAACGATTCGTTGCGAGAAGTAAAACTGGACGACGGAGAAAAACATACGTACACAGGTCCGGTTGACTGGATCGGTTACGGTGACAACTATTTCATTACGGCTTTGATCCCGATTATCAGCGAAGGCCCCTGGAATATATTGGTCGAGAAAAAAGGGGCTGACGGTCTGACTGAGAGCCGGTTGACCGCACTCAAGCCGTCTTCTGGAAGCGCAGGGCAAGGAGTTGAGGTCTTAAATCTGGGAGTATATTTCGGACCAAAAGATATCGACCGCCTGAACGCCTTGGGGCACAATTTCTCTAAGGCCATAAATTTTGGTTGGTTTGATCCAATTGCCAAACCCCTTCTGTACTTTCTTAAATTCCTTTATCGATATATTCATAATTATGGTCTGGCCATAATTATTGTTACCATACTGATCAAGGTTGCCTTCTGGCCCCTGGCGCAAAAAAGCGCAAAGTCCATGAAGACCATGCAGAAGCTTCAGCCAAAAATGGCTAAGCTTAAGGAAAAGTACGGAAAAGATAAAGAAAAAATGAACAAGGAGCTCATGCAGCTCTATAAAACCTACAAGGTGAATCCTATGGGCGGCTGTCTGCCCATGCTGCTGCAGATCCCGGTATTTTTTGCCTTATACAAGGTATTACTTCAATCAATAGAGCTGCGTCATGCCCCGTTCATGCTGTGGATAAACGACCTTTCAGCTCCTGACCGTCTAATGATACCCGGGGTGAGCATTCCTTACTTGGGGGGCATACCGGTACTTACCTTGCTCATGGGCGTTTCCATGTTTTTACAGCAGAAGTTAAGCCCTTCTTCCCTGGATCCCACCCAGGCCCGCATGATGCAATTTCTACCAGTGATATTTACCTGCATGTTCATCAACTTTCCCTCGGGATTGGTGCTCTACTGGTTGATTAACAACGTGCTTACTATTGCACAGCAACACTATGTGAACAAATTCACCGACTAATCTCCATGCCCGCAGGCGGGCACAACGAAACGTGAAAATCTAAGACTTTCATATAGATACTAAGTGGAATAAAAAATAATGACACATAATGAATCTTTCGCACCGACACAAGAATCAAAAGAATTTGACGGCAAAACCGTAGACTATGCCATAGAAGCTGCGTGCAAATATTTTAAGGCAAAGCCTGACGATCTTGAGATCAATATACTTACCAGAGGGTCCACAGGCATCTTCGGACTGGGAGGACGCAAGGCCAAGATAAGGGCCGTGCTTAAAAAGCTCACTCCTCCGGTTACAGAAAAAAAATCGGAAGAAAAAAATGTGCCGATAGAGGCTGAAGCCAATCGTGTCACACCCGAAGTACCTGAATCCGAAGAGGATATGAGCGAACCCGGCAAAGATGCTCCGGAAAATCAGGATAAACACATCTCTCTGGCCCGAGAGATCACTGAGGAACTTTTGAATAAGTCTGGTCTTGCGGGACAAGTAGAGATCAAGGCCGACAAAGAAGGACCGTATCTGGACATATCAGGGGAAGATCTTTCCCTGATCATAGGGAAAGAAGGCCAAAATCTTAATGCATTGGAATATATTGTTAACCGTATTTTGCGACACAGGGTCGAAAGCCGTACCGGGATTAAGCTAGAAGCACAGGGCTATCGGGAAAAAAGGGGAAAGAGTATTTCGCTTCTTGCGCACCGCATGGCAAAAAAGGCCCAAAAAACCGGACGCCCGGTAACACTTCAGCCATTGGGGGCAAGGGAGCGTAGACTGGTCCACTTGACCCTCAAGAACGTTAAGGGCATACGCACCCATAGTGTAGGCGAAGGAATCATGCGCAAGGTCGTGATCAACCCCGCCAGGTCCAGGCAACGCAATACAAAAGATAATAGTGCCTGACATATCTAGAGAGGACGACACAATAGCTGCCCTGGCTACTCCCTCAGGACCAGGCGGGATAGGGATAGTTCGAGTAAGCGGTCCTCTTTCAGCACAACTTTTCAGGTCCGTATTCCGGCCGGCAAAGCCAATTGAAGTAATACAATCTCATCGACTCTACTACGGCTGGGCCTGCGATCCACAGAATGATACCATTATGGACGAGGTTCTGGCCGTACTGATGAAGGCCCCTCACAGCTACACAAAAGAAAACGTCCTGGAAATCCAATGTCACAGCGGTCCTGCAATCTTACGTCGTATTCTTGAGACACTGATCGGACAGGGCGCACGCCTGGCGGATCCCGGCGAATTCACTAAAAGGGCTTTTCTGAATGGAAGAATTGACCTTACCCAGGCAGAGGCCGTACTCGACCTGTCTCTAGCTTGCGGGGACACTGCGGGGCAACTTGCAGTCAAACAATTGCGGGGATGTCTATCCAAGGGGATTAAAAAAATTCGCGATACTATCAAAGAATCCATAGCCACACTTGAAGTTGCTATAGACTATCCGGATGAAGATGTAGAAATTATCACAGAGACCCAGATCAAAGAACTTCTGATAACAGGCGCTCAAGATCCACTTAATGCCATGATCGATGCATTCGACAGGGGAAATATCTACAAAGAAGGAGCGGAAGTCCTGATTGTCGGAAGGCCGAATGTCGGAAAATCCAGCCTGCTTAACGCCTTGGCCTGTGAGGACAGAGCCATTGTGACCTCCATCCCCGGAACCACCAGGGACACGATAGAAGCAGTTCTTAACATCGAAGGGATATTGGTTAGGTTGATTGATACTGCCGGCATTCGGCCGGACCCTGATCCAATAGAGACAATTGGTATTAAAAAAATTCGGGAAAAGGCAAAATTCGCACAGGCTGCTCTCTGGATGCTGGATCTGAGCGAGCCTCTGTGCCCGGAAGATTTCGGGGCATTAGAGACACTGGATGTCCTTACAAAACGAAAAAAAATTCTCATAGTATTTAATAAAATAGACAAGGTTCATTCCTGGGAATCCGTGGCCGGAAAGCAGTCAAGCAAGATCTTCAGCCATATGCCAGAGATGACCGGCGGCGTTTGGGTAGGGACTTCTGCAATTACAGGAGATGGGCTTGAGAACCTGTCAAGGCTTCTGATAAATAAATTATTGGATGAAGCACCGACAGAACCACCGGATATAGTTCCTAATCTAAGGCAAAAAGAGGCCTTGGAGACGGCCCGCAAGGCTGTGAACAGGGCAATTGACAGCATCTCTCAGGGCATCAGTCCTGATCTGGTTTCTATTGACTTAAGAGACGCGATGAATGTCCTGGGAGAAATCACAGGAGACAGCATTACCGACGAAGTGCTGGATTATATCTTTAGCCATTTCTGCCTTGGCAAATAAATTTTACTTATCAGTTGTAGGGGGTTTGCCGGCAATTTGCGCCCGTACTACCTTGACCTTTACCTTGTCTGCCACTTCTAAGGTAACCACGTTATCTGTAAGACCTGTTATCTTGCCTATCAACCCGCCATTTGTTATTACTTCTTCCCCACGACTCAAGGAATCCAGAAAATTTCTTTGATCCTTTGCCCTCTTCTGCTGCGGTCTGATCAAAAGGAAATAAAAAATAGCGAAAATAATGATCAGGGGCAGAAAGGCCGTGAGCGGGTTTCCCCCTTCACTTCCGGAAGGAGGGGCCATGGCATAAGCTATTGACGGTATTATCATCCGGTGATCTCCCTTTTTGCATAAAACTGTTCTTGGAAGGCCTTAAACCTGTCATTCTCTATGGCCTTCCGCATCTCTTTCATAAGATGCAAAAAATAATGTAAGTTGTGTATGGTATTAAGCCGATGGGCCAATAACTCCTTTGCGATAAAAAGGTGCCTTAAATAGGCACGGGAGTAATTCCTGCAGGTATAACACGTACAGGAAGGGTCTATTGGTCTCGAATCCCTGGCAAAACGAGAGTTCTTTATAACAATGTGCCCGAAGGAAGTAAAGAGCATTCCGTTCCTGGCATTCCTGGTAGGCATCACACAGTCGAACATATCAACCCCTCTTGCCACTCCCTCAACAAGGTCTTCCGGGTTACCAACCCCCATTACATAGACAGGATACCTGTCCGGAATCAAGGGCCTTGTAATATCGATCATCTCAAACATAAGTTCTTTTGGCTCACCGACGCTGAGCCCACCGATGGCATATCCATCAAACCCAAATTCAAGGAGATCTAATGCACTTCGTTGTCTCCACGCAGGGTTCATCCCTCCCTGTACAATAGAGAATAGCAAGAGATCCCGCCTTGTTCTCGCCTCCAGGGACCTCTTGGCCCATCGCGTGGTCAGTTCAGTAGCATTTTTTACATCTTCCTTACCGGCCGGGTAAGGGATACAGGAGTCGAGGCACATCATTATGTCCGAGCCCATGGCCTCCTGGATTTCTATAACAAGCTCCGGCGTGAGTTTGTGAAGAGACCCGTCTATATGGGAGCGAAATGTAAGACCTTCTTCCTCTACCTTTCCGAGTGCCGCAAGACTGTAAATCTGAAAACCGCCGCTATCTGTCAAAATAGGACGGTCCCACCCCATGAACCGGTGCAGGCCGCCGAGTTCCCTTATGATCTCATACCCAGGACGCAGATACAGGTGATAGGTATTGCTTAAAATTATCCGGGCCCCAACTTCCTTGAGGTCCTCAGGTGTCAAGGCCTTTACAGTAGCCTGGGTCCCAACCGGCATAAAGGCGGGCGTCTCCACCACCCCATGCGCAGTATGCAGACGGCCCCTCCTGGCAGGCCCCTTTGAACTTCTGCACAGCTCTTGGAATTTGGTGATTTGGTGATTGGATGATTTAGTGATTTGGTGATTTGGTGATTTGGTGATTTGGTGATTGTCGGACAGGGCGGATAACAGCCTTTCAGGCAGGCCTTCAAAATCACCATTTGAGAGTATCACCACTATATCACCATCAGAACGGTTTGCCATAAGGTCCTTAAGAATTGCGCCGGCATCCGGGAAGTACGCCGCATCAATGCCCCTGTCCTTGAGATCAGCCACCAGCTTTTTAGATGAAAATCTGTCTCCGACCGGGGCCTTCTCCGGGTCAGGCACCTCCCGCACCAGCACTCGATCAGCAGGACTGAAAGAATAAGGATAAACCTCCTGGAAGACACTCCTTCTGCTGGTATTGGTCCTTGGCTCAAACACCGCTATAAGGCGACGACCGGAATACACGGACCTCAGCGCAGCAAGGGTCTCCTTGACCGCCCTTGGATGATGGGCAAAATCATCGATTACAGTAACTCCGGCCACCTCCCCCCTGATTTCCTGCCTCCTTTTAACTCCGGCACAAGAACCCAGTCCCTTAAGAACTGCCTCCTCTTTCATCCCAAGGTGACTGCACAGCGCGAGAGTACTCAAAGCATTCAAGGCATTGTGTCTGCCGGGAAGCCTTATCCGTGCCTCGCCACAGATCTCTCCATGATGCACAGCAGTGAACCTTGTGCCAGTGGAATCAACGGAAAGATCAGCCAGACGCCACTGGCATCCTTGACTCTCACCGTATGTCACCACCTTGCACCTGGCCTGAGCACAAACCTCCACAACCGCCGGCCAGTCCGCGCAGGCCACAAGGACACCTTCTGACGGAATCAAGGCAACCAATTTGGAAAATGCATGCTTTATTGCATCCAGGTCAGCATATATATCCGCGTGGTCAAACTCTATGCTGGTAAGAATGACACCATGGGGACGATAGTGTAAGAACTTCGGCCTTTTGTCGAAAAAGGCCGTGTCATATTCGTCCCCTTCAAGCACAAACCAAGGAGGACGCCCAACGCGGAAACCGGATTCAAAGGCATTAAGCATTCCACCCACCATAAAACCAGGGTCTTCACCCAAGGCATCAAGGGCAGAGACCAGCAAGGCAGAGGTGGTGGTCTTGCCGTGGGTGCCGGCCACTACTAAAGGCTTCATGTCCTCCAGAAACAGAAGAGATAATGCCTCCGGAAAAGAGAGATGGGGAATGCCCTTAGAAACCACATACCCGGCCTCGGGATTATCGGCCCGGATTACATTTCCTATTATTACAAGGTCTGGAAGTGGGTGATTTGGTGATTTGGTGATTTGGTGATTGGGATGGTTAGAAACCAGATTATCAGGATGGTATCCTAATGTTACAGGAATACCCAGGCCCTTGAGCACATCACTCATAGGTGGATAGGCCTGACTGTCAGATCCTTTTACCCTATATCCCTTTTCCTTAAGCAAACCGGCAAGGGCAGCCATCCCGGTGCCGCAAATGCCGATCATGTGGATTTGGTGATTTGGTGATTTGGTGATTTGGTGATTTATACCTGACATATCCTTAAGACTTTGGCCCCTATTAAATTTAAATTGGCGTCCTTCGGCAGGACTTCTCTGACAGGATCAACAGGATAATCAGGATAAATGAAAATTATGTAAATCTTGTTGATCCTGTCAAAAAATGGAAATTCCTATACTATCAAGCTACCAATTTCAAAACCATCGTTGATTTATAATCAATCCATTGGACGCAGTAAACCGCGCTGCTGACCTTTAGCATTCAGTTGCTCAATCTGTCCAGCGGGCTCTGGAGGCTGGTAATATCGCGTTTCATTACATGTGTGTAAATCTCAATGGTCTTAACATCCGCATGGCCCATGAGTTCCTGGAG
>QNAY01000043.1 GCA_003645605.1 Thermodesulfobacteriota bacterium | reverse complement strand
TTTTGAAGAAACGCAAGACGTAACTGCTGCTATTGCCAGAGAAAAAGAAATAAAGAAATGGCGAAGAGAGAAGAAGAATCAATTGGTGAACCGGATGAACCCAAACTGGAAAGACCTGAGTTCGGGATGGTAAAGATTTCTCCCCTTGGTCGGAATGACATGGCAGCGCGAATCATGACACATTAGCGTGAACGGTTACCTTATATGAAATATCCAGTTCTACCCGGATATCTCAACATCCTTCATTTTGTAGTTTACACTTTTTCAACATAGATGGATGCCAGCCATTAGCTGTTAGCTGTTAGCTATTTAGTGCCTGAACGGAAACCCCAAATTTTGTTTTCTCAATTTAGGTCGGGAACCATTAACATGTTAATATTATTTCTTTTTTAATTCAAAATTTAGAATTTAGAATTCGAAATTGTGTCTGAACGGCCTTTTCGTTCAGACACAATATAGCTTGCCACTAAGAGCTTAAAAGAGCCCTCAGTGCTGCGTCACAAAACTCGCCTGCACTTATATAAAATATCCAGAGCTTCTCGAAATTCTTGACATTCTCTATTTCATTCTTAATATGCGTCTGGATTACAAGCGGGTGTAGCTCAGTTGGTAGAGTACAAGCTTCCCAAGCTTGGGGTCGCGGGTTCAAACCCCGTCGCCCGCTCCAACCCTTTTTGAGGTTCGTGCTTGCTCATGTCGATATTGGGTCGGCTGGGACGGATGTTTACTTCAATTAGTGGGGTTTTTTTTGGTATTGTGGTAGTAATGTACAAATATCAATAATACTCTGCTAATGAAGTGGGCTTAGCCCACTTTATTTTTTTATGGTACTCAACAAAAAAAACAAGGAACAACAGACAGAGGTCGTAAGGGCACTTGTTGAACCATTGGTGGCATATGCCGGCATGGAACTAATCGACGTGGAATATGGTCGCGAGCCTTCGGGTGTAATCCTGAGGCTTATCATAGACAAGCCTGGTGGAGTGACAATCGATGATTGCTCATACATCAATCGTCTGGCAGGCGATGTCTTGGATGTAAAGGATTCCTTGCCGGGGTCATACAATCTGGAGGTGTCTTCTCCGGGGATTAATCGACTGCTTAAAAAAAAGGATGATTTTGAACGTTTTGCCGGTCAGAAGATCTTGATCAAGACCAGGGAACCAATAGAAGGCCGCAGAAATTTTAAAGGGATTTTAAATGGGACAAAAGAAAATTTCATAGTCGTTTCCTCAGAAAAAATAATTTTTAGTATCCCTTTCGATCTGGTAGCTAAGGCACGGCTGGATATAATTTAAGTGCGTTGATTTAGGAATTGCGAATTAAGGAATTTAATTTAATTCCTAAATTCCTAAATTTATATGAAGGAATAAAATATGAGTTCAGAACTCAAGATGATCATAGATCAGGTATGCAGGGAAAAAGGGCTGAACCGTGATGTCCTTATTGCTGCCCTTGAGGAGGCAATTAAATCGGCTGTTAAAAAACGATACGGTGTACGTCTTGACCTGGAAGTCAATTTTAACAATGCCCAAGGAGAAATTGAGGTATTTCAATATCGTACCGCAGTAGAAGAGGTGGATGACAAGGAATTAGAAATCTCCCTGGAAGAGGCTAAAGAGCTTGATTCCAAATGTGAATTGGATGATTGCATCGGCACCAGAATGGATATTTCATCCCTGGGTCGAATAGCAGCCCAGTCAGCCAGACAGGTCATCATACAGAAGATGAAAACTGCTGAAAGGGATCTTATCTATGAGGAATTCAAGGACCGGAAAGGCGAAATCGTAAACGGCATTATTCAGCGCTACGAAAGGGGAAATGTCATAATCAATCTTGGGCGTACAGAAGCTATTCTGCCTACATCCGAGCAGATTTCCAGCGAAAGCTACCGCCGTGGTGACAGGCTCCGTGCCTACATTATAGACGTGAAAGATACACAAAGGGAGCCCCAGATCGTTTTATCCAGGACCCATCCTGAATTCTTAATTAAGCTATTTGAGCTGGAAGTCCCGGAGATCTCTGATGGGATAGTTCAGATCATGGGAGTGAGCAGGGAACCCGGAAGCAGATCCAAGATCGCTGTAAGCTCCAGCGAATCTGATGTGGATCCCGTGGGGGCCTGTGTGGGAATGCGTGGATCAAGGGTCCAGGCAGTAGTTCAGGAACTCAGAGGCGAAAAAATAGATATAGTGCCGTGGAGTCCTGATCCGGCAAAGTATATCTACAATGCCTTGGCCCCTGCCGAGTGCTCCAGGGTTATAGTAGATGATTCCAGCCAGTCATTGGAAGTTATCGTGCCGGATGATCAGCTCTCTCTTGCCATCGGACGTCAGGGGCAAAATGTGCGTCTTGCCGCCAAACTCCTGTGTTGGAGAATTGATGTAAGGAGTGAGACCCGCTATCAACACTACCAGGACCCTGACTATTATTCATTATTAGAGATATCCGCTATGACAGATATGACAGAGAACATCGCGGATAAAATCTATGACTTGGGCGTCACTTCACTTGAACTTCTTGCTCAGGCTGATCCTGATGAACTCACACAGGAAACCAACCTGAGTACGGAGTTGATAAGCTCATTAGTGGAAGAGGCCAAAAAGCTGATAGAGAAAAAGGAAACTAAGAAAGAGGATGCCATAGCTGAAGAAACAGATACCGGTGAAGAAACCGGGACCGAAAAAGAGGATTTGCCTGAGATAGAAGAGAAGGCCGAGGATCACGAGTCGCAAAGTAATTCCGAACAAAATGTTCTGGATACACTTGGGGATTCAACAAGGTGAATCCATTAGGTGTTATTTTTAATCAACCTAATGCCTTGATTTTTCAAAATCAAATGCTAACAGCTAATCGTTCAACTATACAAGAGCCTGACCGGCTCTTTTAAGAAAAGTTATATTGCCGGGGGTTAAAGACAGGCATGGCTAAAATCAGAGTCCATGAGCTGGCCAAGGAATTCGGAATAGCCAGCAAAGAGATGGCGACCAAGATCATGGATCTTGGTTACAATATCAAGAACTACATGAGTGCGCTTGAGGACTATGAGGCTCGGGATATCCGCCACAAGTTCAAGGACAAAGCACACGCTGTAGAAAAGAAAGAACAAGAGGTTAAGCCCAAAACCACAGTGCGTCTCAGGCATCGAAAAATTACTCTCAAAAAGATCGTTCGTCCAGTTGAATCTGAAGAGAAGGTCGTTGCCAAAATATCTGTGAAAGAGGCTGAGGGAGAAGCCCCGGCCACTGAAGCAGAACAGTTAGAGGTCGAATCCGGACAAGAGGTAACCGAGACCGCAACAGAAGTAGTGGAAGAGCCCCTACCTGAAAAACAGACTGCCAAGCCTGACGTCGCTTCTAAACCCAAGACTGTAAAAAAAAGCAAAGTTGCTAAGCCCAAAAGCTTTGTAAAGATTCTTGATCGGCCGAGGATCGAAATTCCCCAGCAGCCAAACAATAAACCTAAAAGCCCTGCTCCTCGGGCTAGAAAGCCCTCTCGCGCTGGTGTACCTCCTGTAGGACCGTCGCCCCCTTTAGTTGATATTGCCGTAGTCCCTGAAAAAAAGGACAGGAAAAAGGGCAAAAGAGTAGTTCAGATGTCAGAGTTGGGAGGAGCGCTCAAAAAGCGTCGGGTTACTCCCAAGCGAAGGGGAAGGCAGAGACATATAAACAAAATTCTTGAAGAAGAGAGCAATATTACAGCATCCGGCCGGAAGAAAACCAGGGCTTCCGGGATTCATGGCAATTCGGGACAAAAGGGGGAAATAGCTCCCCATCTCGGCACTGCGCCCCCCAAGGCAAGCAAACGAAAGTTTGCCATATATGAGACTGTTCAGGTAGGTGAACTTGCCAAGCGGATGGGAGTCAAGGCAGGGGACGTTATAATGAAGCTCATGGGGCTGAACGTAATAGCCACGGTAAATCAGTCCATCGATTACGACGTAGCCAACATTGTGGCATCCGGATTTGACTATGAGTTGGAGAAGAAGTCTGTGGCTGAAGACTTAGTCCATATGGAGGCTGTCCCTGAAGGCGAGCCTGTGCTAAGACCTCCTGTGATTACAATTATGGGCCATGTAGATCATGGAAAGACTTCACTCCTGGATGCTATACGCAAAGCAGACGTAGCCTCAGGGGAGGCAGGTGGCATCACCCAGCACATAGGCGCATATCACGTCACACTTCCTTCCGACCAGGAAGTAGTCTTTCTGGATACCCCGGGCCATGAGGCATTCACAGCTATGAGGTCCCGCGGAGCCAAGGTTACTGATATCGTAATCCTGCTGGTAGCAGCGGATGATGGCGTAATGGCCCAGACACGTGAGGCCATAGCTCATGCTCGGGCAGCCGAGGTGCCCATCATTGTAGCAATCAACAAGATCGACAAACCAGGGGCAAATCCGGAAAAGGTAAAGGGGGAACTTGCTGAACTGGGATTGATTCCGGAGGATTGGGGTGGAGAGACCATTTGCATCAACATCTCAGCCAAAGAAAAAATAGGAATCGAAGGACTACTTGAGATGATGGCCCTCCAGGCCGAGGTGATGGAACTCAAGGCAGACCCAAATAGGCCTGCCAGAGGTCACGTAATAGAGGCGAAGCTGGACAAAGGGCGTGGTCCAGTGGCTACCCTGCTGATTTCAGAAGGGACGCTGCACATAGGTGACGCTCTGGTCTGCGGCATATACCACGGCAGAGTACGGGCCATGTTCGACGACAAGGGTAAAAGGATAAAGACTGCCGGCCCCTCCATGCCTGTGGCAATTCAGGGTCTCTCCGGCGTGCCGGAGGCAGGGAATGAATTCACAGTACTTTCTGACGACAAAAAGGCCAGAGAAGTGGCTGAGTATCGCCACCGCAAGATCAGAGAGGCGGAATTGTTCAAGGGCAGCAAGGTAAGTCTGGAAAATGTCTTTGAAAAACTCAAGGAGGAGGAACTCAAAGAACTCAACATATTACTCAAGACAGATGTCCAGGGCTCTGTGGAGGCCCTACTAGAGGCATTGCGCAAGCTCAGTACTCAAGAGATAAAGGTAAGTTTCGTCAGGAGCGGTATCGGGGCCATTACCGAATCCGATGTCTTGCTGGCATCTGCCTCAGATGCAATCATCATAGGCTTTAATGTAAAACCCGGCCCGCAGGCGAAGGCCTTAGCCGAGCGGGAACATGTGGACATCCGCTTCTATGATGTCATTTACCATGCCATGGAGGAGATTAAAAGCGCCATGGTCGGGCTGTTGGAACCTGTTTATAAGGAGAAAACCCTGGGACGCGCCGAGGTGCGTGACGTCTTCCATGTTGCTAAAGTCGGTACAGTGGCAGGGAGCTATGTGCTGGATGGCTTGATCCAGAGAAATGTTCAGGCCAGGCTCTTAAGAGACAACGTTGTGGTCTATAACGGCAAGACAGCGTCTCTTCGTCGCTTTAAAGAGGACGTAAAAGAAGTCCAGGCCGGATATGAATGCGGAATCGGCCTTGAAAGGTTCAATGACGTAAAAACAGGGGACATAATAGAGGCCTATGTAATGGAAGAAGAAGCCCCGGTCCTTGGAGAGCCTATATCTAATGCCGGGGAGAAGAAGACCTCTGATTGATAAATGATAGTGGGGATAATCAGGCTCAGGGTAAGACTGCCCGGAAACCATTCGCTAAAGGGAAAGCGACGAGTAGTTAAAAGTTTGATTGGGCAGGTGCGTAGCCGTTTTAATGTGGCTATATCAGAAATAGCCATGAACGATGTATGGCAAAGGGCGGAAATAGGAATATCCACGATAGGAAATAGCCGGCTGACAATCAACTCCGTCCTGGATAAGATCCTGGAATTCATTGAAAGGACTTGTATGGTAGAGATTATTGATACAGATATCGAAATTATTAACATGGGAAAATAAAAAGACAATTATGCCCCACATGTTCCCCCGTTCCAGACGGATAGAGGATCTCCTCAGGAAAGAAATGGCAGACATGCTGCTTGGTGAAATTAAGGATCCAAGGATCCAAGGACTTGTGACCATAATGCAGGTAAAGGTCTCAGAAGACCTCCGTCACGCAAAGTTTTTTATTTCGGTTCTTGGAAGTGGGCCTGAAAGGGAATCTGTGCTGGAAGGACTGAATAAGGCTAAGGGCTTCATACGGCGAACACTGGGACACCGCCTTGACCTCAGACGGATACCTGAACTGCACTTTCAGCTGGACCGGAGCCTGGATGACCAGGAAAAGATTGAAAGGCTCCTTGCCGGTGTGCAAACCGGCCAACAGACAGAGAATTGAAAAATACTGTGACTGAAGTTTTACCCAAAGATACCAAGACCTTGAAGGCTGCGATAGATGCCATTAATGCATCTGATCGTCTCCTTTTGACCTGTCATGTCAAGCCGGACGGAGATGCTTTGGGTTCTGTATTGGGTCTGGGCCTTGCTCTTAAGGACGCAGGAAGAGACGTAACGCTTTTCATTGAAGAACCTGCGCCTGCTTCACTTCAATTTCTCCCCGGCTCTCAGTACCTTGTCAATGAAGTGGCTGATCCGTTGCCTGAGAAGACCACTCTTGTGGTCCTTGACTGCAATGAACCCCACAGGATCGGAAAGCAGGCACAAAGGTTGATAGAACAGGCCTCACTTATTGTGATTCTGGATCATCACCTGAGCCATGCCCCGTTTTGTGCTCAAACTTTGGGAACAAAACATCCTCATTGCATAAGCTATATATCTACGGATATTTTTGCAGCAGGGGCCATAGTCCTGTGGATCATCAAAGGACTTGGATGGCCTATAACAAAAGATATTGCCACAAATATCTATGCCGCCATATTGTCAGATACAGGATGTTTCCGTCATAGTAATACGAACGAGACAGCTTTCCGGATGGCCGGAGACCTCGTGGCCCACGGCGCAAATTCTTATGCCGTTGCGGACCAACTTTATCAAAACTATTCTCTATGCAGACAAAACCTTTTATGCCTTGTATTAAGGACCATTGAGGTAAGGGGGCATGGCAAGATAGGTCTTCTTCAGGCTACTCCTGAGATGTTTCGTGTCAGCGGAGCAACGGAGCACGACACAGATGATTTTGTAGGGTATGTCCGGTGCATAGATACAGTAGAGGTTGCTATTTTTATAAAGGAGTTCTATGCCGGACAGGTATCTGTCAGCCTGAGGTCAAAATCAGTCTTTAATGTGGCAAAGCTGGCAAAAAAATTTGGAGGCGGCGGGCATTTTCATGCGGCAGGTTTTCGCAAGACCGGGACAGCAGCCGAAATTAGAGAAATTCTGTTAAATCAAATAAATGCCTGTTTTGAAGGCTTGGAAACAGCCGATGCTTGATGGTATTCTGGTAATGGACAAAGCATTCGGCATAACGTCCTTCCAAATGGTTCAGGAAGTTCGCAAAAGACTTAAGGTCAAAAAAGCCGGACATGCAGGTACCCTTGATCCACTTGCCACAGGTGTATTGCCAATATGTTTGGGACGGGCCACAAAGATCGTCCAGTTTATTATGGCAGGTCACAAGGTATATCAAGGGACTATGTTCCTTGGAGTAGCTACCGACACATACGATGCAGCAGGAAAAATTACGGAACAGAAACCTTTACCCCTAAGTCTTGACTTAATCTCTTTACAAAAGGCTGCCAAAGAATTTACAGGCAGGCTTCTTCAGCCGCCCCCGCCATTTTCGGCAGCCAAGCATAAAGGGAAACCATTATACAAATTCGCACGTCAGGGAATAATGGTCCAAAAAGAGCCCAGGCCTGTGCAGGTATTCTCTTTTGATATCCTTGAAATAAGGTTACCCGAAGTGGACTTCAGAGTACACTGCTCAAAAGGCACCTATGTGAGATCACTTGTACATAATCTGGGGTCAAATCTGGGTTGCGGCGGTCATGTGACGAGACTGCGAAGGACCCGAAACGGTCCCTTCAACATAGAACATGCCCTGAAAATGGAGACCCTGGACAAAATTCTTAAAAGCAAAAGGCTTCCAGAGGTCCTTATTCCTATCGGGAAGGCACTGGCCCACATCCCTGCCGTTGAGATAGATAATGAGATGGCAACAGAGTTAAGGAATGGACGACCAATTTTTGTAGACAGGCTCAAGGATCTAATGGAATCGCAAGGCCATGAGTCAGATGTGGAACTGCCTTATCTGCGCCTTCTTCTTTGCCGGCCGCCTTATATAAAAAATGGTCCAAGCCTGCAGGAAAAAGATCTGGTATCCGTGGTTGCATGGCCCACAACGCTGAAACCGGATGGCTACAAAATGCTGCGTCCCATAAAAGTCTGGCCAAAAAAATATGGTATTACAAATTAAATAGTGTTTGAACGAAAACTAACCAAAACTGTCATTTCGAGCAAAGCGAGAAATCTTATCGTACTGAAAATACAGGCATTAAAGATTTCTCCCTACGGTCGAAATGACAAAAAGAGGGGT
>QNAY01000042.1 GCA_003645605.1 Thermodesulfobacteriota bacterium | reverse complement strand
GTCTCATGAGCCAAGGCTTTTGCTTGGTGCGGCGGCAAATCCCTTTGCCGACCCATTTGAGTACAGGCCCATAAGAGTGGCCAAGAAGGTAGATGCCGGCGCAAGCTTCATACAGACCCAGATCATTTACAATGTCGCAAAGTTTACCAGGTTCATGAAGATGGTGAGAGACCTTGGTCTTCATGAAAAAGTCTATATCCTTGCAGGGGTAACGCCCCCCAAGTCGGTTGGCATGGCGCGGTATATGAAAAAATTCGTGCCGGGCCTTGATGTTACGGATGATGTCATCGAACGTCTGAAGGGCGCAAAGGATCCAAAGGAAGAAGGTATCAATATCTGCGTAGATATCATAAAGCAGGTCCGTGAAATACCAGGAGTGGCCGGGGTCCACGTTATGGCCATTGAATGGGAACAGGCGGTCCCGGAGATAGTCTCTCTTGCGGGTCTTTCTCCAAGACCAGGGGCACAGGCAGTTGAACCGAGGCTGAGGAGCTCAGAAGCCATAGAACTGATAGTGTCTGAGGCAAAAGAAAACGCAAAAGCGGAGATAGAAAAGGCACTTGAGCAGGCCAAGGCTGAGGCTCAGGCATCAAGAGATCTTGTCGTAAAGGAAAAAGAGAGGGTAACCTCGGAGGTTTCCGGTCTTAAGAGGCAGGCACAGGAAGCAAAGGCAATTGCCGGCCAAAAGGAAACCGAAATAGAGCGGCTTAACTCAGAACTTGCTAAGACCAAGGCTGGGCAGGGACATGTCCAGGCTGTAAGGGGGCCGGCCGGGAAAAGGGAAAGCAGTGCGCTTTCAAGCCGCGAGAGGAGTGCGTTAACATCCCTCAGGTCGGGGCTTGAGGCTCTGAGCAAAGGTCTGGGCATAAATGAGGATCAGCTTGAGGCCCTGAGACGATTTTTTGAGGCGGAATTTCTCTTGCATCCGGATACAGCCGAACAGGTAACAGTTCCTTCTGAAGAGCCTTCCGCCCCCAGGAAAGAGATAGAAAAACCGAGGGCAGAGACCAGGCACAAGGAGGTAGTTAACCTTGTAGCCAAAGGTAATATACTTCTCCATAAAAATGATGCAGCCAAAGCACTTGATGCCTTTGAAAAGGCATTGGCAATTGAGCCAAAGGACCAGAGGGCCGGGGAAGGACTGAAAAAGGCCAGGGAAGTCCTTGAAATCGTTGCATCGGCAAAGGCGGCGCCAGCCGTGCCGGAAGGAGTCCCGCCGTGTCCTGAGGGACTGAGCCCTGAAGAATGGCAGAGTAAATGGATGATACGCCTTGTCGCCACAGGCAATGTCTGCTTGCACAAAGGTGATCTAGGTGGGGCACAGAAGGCCTTTAAGCAGGCCCTGGAGCTGAAACCGTACGATGAAAAGGCAAGGGCCGGTCTGCTGAAGGCAGAGTCCGTGGAAGCAGCTCCTGTGTTGGTTCCTGCCGAGCCGGAGGTGCCGGAGAAAACAGAAGTCCCGCCCACTCCTGAGCCCAAAGCCGCTCCGGTGACTGAGGAAATAAAGGCCGAGGCAAAAAAAGAGACCCCTGCTGCAACCACACCAACTGGAATAGAGGATCTCTCTGTTGCTGAATTTCCAAGAGAAACCATGTCTCTTTCCGAGAGAGCAGGCTCTATATCAGGGAACCAGTTTACAGAATCCTGCACAAGCGCTATCTACGAGGTAAGCCTGGGTGAGGGTGAAAAGGCGCTGACCGTTGGTGGATCCTCTACTTTGCCCTTTCATGTGTTTGAAGGAGATATGCCCCATGCGCCTCAGGTGGCCTTTGGAATCCTGGATTCAGAGCCGGAAGACTGGCCTGATGTGCTCAGCAAATATTATTCCGATGTATTTTCTGATCCTGTTGCATGGGCCGGGAAATGCATAAATGACTATGGCGCAGAGGCCATTTGCCTTTCTCTTGTCAGCACTGATCCCAACGGTATGAACCGGCCCTCGGATGAGGCAGCCAAGGTAGCTCAGTCAGTTATAGAAGGGATAGATGTGCCTGTGATCCTCTGGGGCTGCGGAAATGCTGAAAAAGATACCGAGACTCTGAGAGAGGTAACCAACCTTGTGGGCAATCGCAAGGTGTGCCTGGGCCCGCTGAGTGATGCAAATTATCGTTCATTAGGGGCCACGGCTATGGCCTTTCAGCTTCCGGTTGTGGCATCTACGCCCATTGACGTAAATCTTGCAAAGCAACTGAACATTTTGTTGGAGAACCTTGGATTATCCCTGAATCAGATCTTGATGGATCCCTCTATAGGGGCTGTAGGTTACGGCATTGAATACTCATACTCAGTCATGGAGCGCATAAGGCTGGCAGCCCTGACCCAGCAGGATGAGAAGCTCCAGGTACCCTTCATATGCAATCTCGGAAGGGAAGTCTGGAAGACCAAGGAGTGCCGTTTACCAAGTGATGCCCTTTTGGGGGATCAAGAGCGCCGTGGAGTGCTTATGGAGGCCGTAACCGCCTCAACCTTGCTGCTTGCCGGAGGCGAACTCATGGTAATGATGCACCCAAAAGCAATTGCCCTGACAGAAGCACTGATAAGGGGAATGATGTGAAAAATTCTTAGGAGAGGATTGTAATGTCGAAGATTATATGTTCAGCCGCGATTCGAGGGGCCCACAAGATAGTGGACATGGCTGAAGAAAAATATGAAAAAGCCTTGAAGAAGTTTGGGCCTGAACAAGAAATCGGTTTTCCCAATACCGGTTATTACCTACCGGTTATTTACAGCATTCTCGGATCCCCTGTAAAACAACTGGGGGACATGAAGGAAATTTTTCAGGAATCTCGAAAGTTGCTTCCGGCACCGGTTAGTGACCAAACATGGCTGCCATATCTGGCACCGGCCCTGGATGCCGGAATGGCTACTTTTTTTGCCGAAGAAATGTATGAGGCCATGCGATACGTTGAGGAACCCGGCCTTTATACAAAGACCGAGGACCCCACCGATGAGTGCCTATGGCTTGGAGCAGCGGATGATGTGATTTTCCGTAAACGCGGCGTAGAATTCGTGGACGGTACGGCCCCGGGATTTGCAGCAATACTTGGCACCCCCTCAGATCCGGAGGTGGCTGAAAAAATTGCTTTGGAATTGCAGCAAAAGAACCTCTATATATTCATGCATGATCAGACCGATGGGATATCCATGCCGGATCAACTGGCAAAGCAGAACGTACAGATCGGTTGGCCCACACGCCTTGTGCCCTTTGGGCCCACATATACCTCTGCGGTGTTTGCCATGGGCTTTGCCTGCCGCGTTGCCCTTGCCTTTGGCGGCATAACGCCTGGTGATTTCAAGGGAAATCTGATCTACAACAAGGACCGGACATTTGCCTTTGTTATTGCCTTTGGTCCGGTCTCGGATGAATGGTATGCCAATGCAGCCGGGGCAATAAACTGGGGTTTTCCAACTATATCCGACTGGGATATACCGCAGGTACTACCTACCGGTATCTGTACTTACGAGCATGTTGTCAGCCAGGTCCCACACGATGAGATTGTCCAGAAGGCAATAGAAGTGAGGGGACTCAAAGTTACTGTCTCCAAGATAGACATTCCAATGGCCTACGGTCCTGCCTTTGAAGGGGAACGTGTCAGGAAAGACGATCTGTATCTTGAATGCGGAGGTGGAAGGACCCTGGGAGTTGAGCTCCTGGTCTCCAAAGAAATGGATGAGGTGCAGGACGGACTGGTCACCGTAGAAGGACCGGAAATAACAGACGTAGAAGAGGGTGCAAAGCTCCCGCTTGCCATACTTGCCGAGGTTACGGGCCGGCAGATGCAGTCTGACTTCGAGCCCATCCTTGAGCGGCAGTTTCACCACCTGATCAACTATGCCCAGGGAGTCATGCACATCGGGCAGAGGAACATAATGTGGTTCAGAGCCGGCAAGGCGGCTATAGAAAAGGGCTTCAAGTTCGAGCATATCGGTCGCATCCTCCACGGAAAGCTCCATCAGGACTTTGGTGCCATTGTGGATAAAGTTCAGGTGAAAATCTATACTGAGGAAGCCCGTGTAAAAGAGGTCATCGAGATGGCAAAGGCTGTCTATGCCGCCAGGGATGAGCGCTTGGGCTCCATGACGGACGAGAGTGAAGAAATTTTCTATTCGTGTACTCTCTGCCAGTCCTTTGCCCCGAGCCACGTGTGTGTAATCACCCCAGAGCGTGTAGGTATGTGCGGTGCGTATAACTGGCTGGATGGTAAGGCCTCCTTTGAAATCAATCCCACAGGTCCGAATCAGCCTATACCCAAGGGAGACCTCATTGATGCCAACCTCGGTCAGTGGATAGGCATAAATGATTTTGTTAATAAGGCGTCCAGGGGTAAAGTTGAGCGTGTCAGTGCCTATAGCCTGATGGTAGATCCAATGACCGCCTGCGGCTGCTTTGAATGTATCGCCAGCATGCTTCCCATGTGTAACGGCATAATGATTGTAAACAGGGATTACATGGGCATGACCCCGAGCGGAATGAAGTTTACCACTCTGGCTGGAATGGTTGGTGGAGGACAGGTTACTCCCGGTTTTCTCGGTGTTTCCAAACATTACATCTGCAGCCGGCAGTTTATGAAGGCTGAAGGCGGGCTCAAGCGTGTAGTATGGATGCCCAAAATACTGAAAGAGGAAATCAGGGATCGCCTCCAGGAAAGGGCTGAAGAAGAGAATGTCCCCGATCTGATTGATATGATAGCAGATGATGAAGTAGGTATCACAGAAGACGAAGTGCTCCGTCATATTAAGGAGAAGGAGCACCCGGCGCTGAACATGGAAAAAGTGATGTAAGGGTAACCGTTTACCCCCCCTGACAGCCAGCAGGCTTTTGCAGGGTTTCAATCGCGGACAAGGTTGCACCAAAAGGCGTATTCTCAATAGATTGTGCTTTGAAACCCGAAAAAGGCTGTTGGCTGCCAGGGGGGGGGAAGTGAATGATTACATGTAAGGAGAAGGATAACTGATGGCACTCACCGGGATAGGAATCCTGAAAATGCTTCCCAAAACAAACTGCGGGGAGTGTGATGTACCCACCTGCCTGGCCTTTGCCATGAAGGTGGCAGCCGGTCAGGTGGATATAGGCGCATGCCCGTATGTCTCTGATGAGGTAAAAGAAAAGGTGGGAGAGGCGTCTGCCCCGCCCATCCGGCCTATCACCCTCGGCAGTGGTGATAATATCTTTGAGATGGGAGGAGAGACCTGTCAGTACCGACATGAAAAAAGGTTTGAACACCCAACAGGTATTGCAGTCCTAGTCAGGACCGATATGGATGAGGATAATATCGCGGGGCGTTTACAGCGTTTCAATAATCTGCGCTATGATCGTGTAGGGTTGATGCTCAAAGCCGACCTGATAGCTGTAAGTGACGCAACCGGAGATGAAGGGGCATTTACTTCTCTGGTGGAACGTGTCCAGAACGAATGCCCTGATGCCGCTCTTATCCTCATGAGCGATCAGGCTGGCTGCCTTGCGGCAGGCGCCAAGGTCTGCGGAGACCACAAGCCCCTTCTTTACTGTGCCACAAAGGAAAATTCAGAGACTATTGCAGAGACAGCCAGGGAAACCGGTTGCCCTTTGACAGTGAGGGGTAAGACCCTGGGAGAGACTGCGGAGATCTCAGAACAGTTACAAAAGGCAGGAATTAAAGACCTTGTCCTGGATACGGGCGCCGGGACTGTAAAGGCTGCATTTGAAGATCAGGTGGCCATACGCAGGGCTTCCACAAAACACAAGTACAAGGCCCTTGGTTTTCCCACCATCTCTTTCACGTGTGACATGACCCGGGACCCTCTTCTTGAGACAATGATTGCATCGGTCCTGGTGGCCAAGTACGCCGGCATCATAGTTATGTCTGACTTGCAGGGAGATACCCTGTTCCCGCTCCTGCTTGAGCGGCTTAACATCTTTACTGATCCTCAGCGGCCTATGGTGGTCGAGGAGGATATTTATCCAATAAACGGGCCGGACGAGAATTCTCCCGTACTTATTACATGCAACTTCTCCCTGACTTACTTTATCGTCTCAGGAGAAGTCGAAGGCAGCAAAGTCCCTTCCTGGCTCCTGATCAAGGATACAGAGGGGCTTTCGGTACTTACTGCCTGGGCTGCGGGAAAATTTAGTGCGGATCTCATAGGTTTGTTTGTCAAGAAATCAAACATAGAAGACAGGATCAAACACAGGAACCTGATTATCCCGGGATATCTGGCATCTATAAAAGGTGAACTGGAGGAGGAACTTCCGGATTGGAAAATCCAGATCGGCCCCAGAGAAGCAAGCCATATACCTCCCTTTCTCAGGGACTGGCAGCCAGTTTGATAGCTTATAAGCTATTAAGCTATCAGCTTATCAACTTAATAGCTTAACAGGGTGTAATTATGTATGTCCAATGCATAGCTGAAAGCATAAATATCATGGGTACCCGGATTGGGAAGGCCATGAAGGAACGCGATCCCGGGCCGATTCAGTTGATGGCCAATGAAGAAGTGGCGGACGAAGCGGATTTTCTGGATCTGAACATCGGGCCTGCCAGAAAGGAAGGGCTTAAGTTAATGCCCTGGATGGTCAATATTACAGAGGAAATAACCGATTGCCCTCTATCCCTTGATACTACAAATGCCGATGCATTGATTGCCGGCATGAAGGCAGCCAAGAATCCCCGAATCCACGTGATGAATTCTATTTCGCTTCAGCCTGAGAGAATGAAAAAGCTTATACCTGTAGCTGCCGAGACAGGCTGTAACGTTGTGGGTCTGCTCTGGGGAGTGGACGGCATGCCCAGGGATTCTAACGAGAGGGCGGCCATGACTGTAGACCTCTCCATGGCCATGAACGAGGCAGGGATCCCAAACGAGAAAATTCTGATAGATCCAATTGCCACTCCGATAACACTGGGATCAGACCAGGTATTGAGTGGATTGGAGTTCATGGGCATGTTGCCTGAGATCGCTCCGGGCGTAAAATCCATAGTAGGCCTCTCAAATGTCTCAAACGGTGTTTCTGCTGAGAAAAGGCCATATCTCAACCGGGCTTTTCTGGCCATGTTAATGAAACATGGACTGTGGTCGGCCATTGTCGATACATACGATCATGAGTTAATTAAGCTGGCCCATGGGCAAATACCTAAACTGTTGAAGCTGGTTCACAATATAATGGACGAAAACGAACCTGACCCCGGTACCCTTTCTCCCAAGGAAATGGAATACTACAAGACAACCAGGGTCCTGATGGGAAAGACCATATTCTCAGAGTCCTGGTTGGAACTATAATTGAAAATATTGAGGCGCCATGGTACAGGACATTACCATCCAGCTTATAAGAGAAGCTATTTTCACAGTTTGATATAATTACACAAAAAAGGTGGATTTAAAATGGCCAAAGGGATAACTGTTACCGAATTTATCTTGTCCAGTCAAAAAGAGCAGCCGGAGGCAACGGGCGCCTTTACATCTATTCTGTCAGAGCTGACAGTTGCAGCCAAGATCATTGCGCAAAAAGTGGGCAAGGCAAACTTATCTGATGCACTTGATACTATTGAGTCAGTGAGTGGTGACGAAGGAGTCGTACAAAAATTACACGAATTTGCCAACTCTACAATTGTGAACCGCCTCAGTCACGTGGGATGCTTGAGTTGCATGGCATCCAAGATGAATACGGATTTGATCTCTATCCCCAAAAAGTATGCCAAGGGTAACTATGTATTGATCTTTGATCCCTTGGGGGGCATTACAAATATTGATGTACCTGTTGCGATCGGCTCGATTTTCTCACTCTTCAAAAAACGAGGCATTGGAGAATTCGGCATGATGGCGGACGCCCTGCTGCCCGGTTGTGAGCAGGTGGCGGCAGGTTATTGTATTTATGGATCAAGCACTATGATGGTCTATACAACAGGGGATGGGGTTCATGGGTTTACGCTGCAACCGAGTATCGGGGAGTTTCTTCTTTCACATGAGAACATTCGCATACCCAAAAAAGGCAAGACCTACAGCGTCAATGAGGGGAATTATTATTTCTGGGAGGAGAATGTCCAGGACGCGATCGAATACTTTAAGACGCCTGATTTAAAGACAGGCCGTCCTTATACAGGGCGTTATACAGGTTCTTTTGTAACGGATTTTCACCGAAATCTCCTGAAAGGTGGAATATACATGTATCCGGAGAACTCAAAGGATCCTTCAAAGCCCCATGGAAAACTGATGCTCACGTGCGAGGTAAATCCCCTGGCTTATATAGTCGAACAGGCAGGAGGATATGCAAGCACCGGTACTGAACGTATACTCGATATTGAGCCGCAGCATCTTCATCAGAGGGTGCCGGTATTCATTGGCGGCATGGACGATGTGAGAATGGCTGAAGATATCATTCAGGGGAAGCGTTAAAAAAAGAATTGAGGGATTGAAAAATTGAAGGTTATTTTGTTGAATTTAATTTCTCAATCCCTTAATTAGTGTCTGAACGAAAACTAACCAAAACTGTT
>QNAY01000041.1 GCA_003645605.1 Thermodesulfobacteriota bacterium | reverse complement strand
TGCCTCAAAAAACCCCGGGGGTTGGGGCAGAGCCCCAAGTGGTGCCCATAATATACAAAGGTGGATTAATGAGCAGAACGGCCCTGAAAGCACGGTATTTTATTGTGGGAAAGATCCGGTGATGTTATGTGGCAAACAACACATATCCGTCAAAGGGGACGTTCGTTCCGAACGTGCCTAAAATTCTTCTTGGCCATAGCGTTTGTCTAAGACTCCTATCACCATGAGATACTTCCTGCAGACTTGGTCCTAATCAGCAAACCCTGCGCACGCTCTGGACGAATGATGCCCTTCTACTTTCCCGTCAAGAACGTTCGGAACGAACGTCCCCCCCCTTTTTTTTGCTGAGGGCATATCGGGTAGACATCGAAAGCCAGTTTCCTTATTTCGTTGACTGAGTATTTTTTGCCTTGGTTTTTTTTCTTGGTTCCGTCTCGGTTTACCAACATCCTGCGTTTTGGCCGCAACACGAGTACATGCCCACTGAAATTTTATCAATACTCAACAAGATTCGCTTTTCACATACACATACGGTGAGGAAGTGCGCTTTTCACCAAATATGTGCGTTTTCTTAAGACCGTTAACATGCTGTGATTATTGCCAGATAATCGTCCTTGGGCGAGCATACAACATGTATCGCTCGACCAATTCCGCTTTTGCCGAACATCAAACAACTATGTCCTCTGGGGTCTTCGGGATAGTCCTCGATCACTTCACCCTGTTCAATCAACGTACGAACCTCTGTTGTCGATATCATCCGGTCCGGTTTTGTTAGCGGAATTTGCTTTAAGCGGTTAATTTTACAGTCCTTCTCCCTTTTGTAGCTGCTAATTGATAACCTAATGGCTTTAATAATGATGCCATCGTTTTAATGGTTATATTAGTCGGCTTCATTGATCTCATATTTTGAATTACAGAGGTAGAGACGCCGGATTCTTTGGAAAGTGCCCTTACGCTAATATTCTCTTCAGTCATAGCTTCAAGCAACAATTCAGAAAAAAGAAATTGCACATATTCTTTTTCAAATTTTTTCTTTTGTTCTGAATCGCTCATAACTCGATCAAAGGTTGACTTCTTTTTATTCTTCATAATAATCTCCTTTTTTTACCCTTGAGTAGTAACTTCCCATTCTTTTTAGAGCCAAGTCTTTTTCTTTTTTTGGCAATTTTTGAGCCTTTTTACGAAATCCATTTGTTACTACAATCTTTTTCCCTACAAAGAAGAATGATAGAAACCGGTCTGGCTGAGGCTTAAAAGCAAATATTTTCTCGCCTTCATTTCTGAATTTTGTAATATTTGATATTCTACCGAAATCACCAATTCTTTTGAAAAGCATCAATGTTTTTCGTTTTTGGGCATCAGAAAGAGTTTCAAAAAAATCAAGTGCTTCACTCTTCCCCTTTTTATCAAAAAACCATTCAACTGTTAAAGCTTCTCCTTCGTATGCGATAAATTCTTTCATGTTTGAAGTGTATCATTATTGCGATACGGAATCAAAGGTTTTTTAGCGTATAAATATTGGTATTATTGATACTGCTAATGCGGAGCTGAGCGAAGGCGGGGCAGGCTCAAGCTGCAAGCTTGCAAAGACATAAAAAAGTAGAGGCTCGAAGATATGCAAATGTCAACGGTAAACGAGCAGGATCTTATTGTAAAAATTAAGAGTCTGCCGCCGGAAAAAATCGCAGTGGTTGATGATTTTGTGGAATTTTTGCATCACCGGGTTGAAAAATTTCTTTTAAGCATGGCTGCTGCCAAGATGTCGGAGAAATCATTTCAGGCTGTATGGGGCAACCCGGAAGACGCTGAATATGACAATTTATAAGTTCGGCGAGGTGATACTCGTTCAGTTCCCCTTCACGGATCAGGCAACCAGAAAAAAGATTGATCCTGAGAACGTTAGGGTACTTGTCAAAGACAGATCGCTGTGCTTTGCAGGATGTCTTGAGTGCGTCTCTTGGCAAGTCATAAAGGCAGATCGCCGGTCACGCGGCTTGCTGTTACAAAAGGTTAAGAGGGAATATATCCCTCCGCATAAGAATAATAATATTTTCCCACAACCATATGATTTTTTCTGATGACGATTTCATGCACCTTTCCTGTTTTATGAAAGCGGGAAAGGATCAACTGGGTCGTTAAGTCCTCCGGGTTTCGGCTTACCAGAATCGCATCTCTGTTTTTTTGTTCTTTTTCCGGAAACCAGTAATTGTACATAAGACTATTTTTCCCGAACAGGTGCCTTCCTCCTGTGTACAAAATACCTTCTTTGTCGATACAAAAACCTGGATGCTCTTCATCAGCCCTGGTTCTATAGAAAGCAAGACCACTGGCTATCTTGTACTTATCCATACCTATAACCAGTGCTTCCTTCCCTGTACGACTCTCAAACTGTTCTTCGACTTCCTCGATCTGCCGACCGAAGTCACGCCATCCAAGCAACAGAAAATTCTCCGGATATGCCAGACCGGGAAGTCCGAGGACTAAATAATGGAAGCCTATACCATATAACAGCAAGGTTGTTACAATCGTCTTTGGCCATGCGGACTGTATTGTGCGAAGAAGACCTTTGCCCTGGAATCCGGCACCTGACTTCATCTGATAAGCCAGCAAAGGGATCATCCCAAGCCATACCGGACCGGTCCAGTTGAGCTTGACTGTTTTGAATAAACTAAAAACCAGGAAGACAGCCAGAGGAAACAGGGAAAAAACAATGGAAAAACTGCGAATACGCTCCCATGGTATTTGCAGATCATCATAATGGCCGAGCTTGTTGCTCCATCTTGACATTATTACTGAAAGTACTGCCGCCACTCCTGTCGGAGTGAGAAAGACCATAGTATAGAGCATCAGGTAGTGAAGAGAAAAGTGAAAATCCCCTTGTATTCTGCGTGGCCCCTGAAACCAAAATGAGGCCCAGTCGTGATTAACGTTCCAGAAAATTACAGGAGAAAAAAGAACCAATGCAATCAATACGGCCATGTACGGTTCCGGCCTCAACAACCATCGTCTTGAACGACGGTCAATCAATATAAACAAAAGTGTAGCCGGCCCCAGAAGAGCGATTGAATACTTTGCAAGCATGCCCAAGCCGACGCATACACCGGCACCGGTCCAGGCAAGGGGCTTTTCATCCAAGAGGGCCTGTTGCAGGAAATAGATGGCCCCGGCCCAACATGCAACCATTGGCGCATCCGGTGTCATGATTAAACCGACCCCAAAATAGAATGGGAGCGTGGAAACGAGCAGAACAGCCAACAAGGCAGTGGATTTATCAAACAGTCTACGTGCCAGTCCATAAGAGAAGAAAGCGGTTAAGAGCCAACAACCAAATGCGCCAATGCGAATGGCAAATTCATTGTTCCCCAAAATATTTGTACTGAGCCATATTATCCAAGCCACCATGGGTGGATGATCCAGGTAACCGATATCCAGATGCTGTGCATAATTCCAGTAATATGCCTCCTCTTGCAGGAGTTCCGGCATGCCCAGATAAATAAGGCGCAAAAACATAGTATAGCCGATTATTCCGAGTACCAGTAATCTCCACCTCACATTGGATAAGGTGCTGGATTCAACCCGTGAGAAAATAAAGAATGCACTGCCGCAATAATTGACCAGGGCCGCTGCGCCTATAGCCGCCACCATAGCCACACGAGATGGAAGGCCGCACATCTGCGTAAGTGCTGCCAGGATACCGCCACGAATAAAGAGCGCCAATAAAGCAACTACAAGAAAGGCTGTATATCTGCCGGAAGCGACAGGAAAACATTCACCGTTGCTTCTCAAAAAGGACCACCGAGTATTCAGTAAAAAATTGGAGATTGTCGCAATCAGAAAGCTCAGGATATGAGCTGTCCCCAAAGCCATACCTTTTGATAATAGGATTTGAAATAGCGACAGATCGATAAAGAATCCCAGAAATCCTACCAGGGTAAAGCTTATGGTGCTGCCTGTGGAGAAATTACCTCCGGTTAGCATGAGTAACTGATGTAAATAATCCCATGTCGCATGCAGGCCCCATTTTGATTTACCCTTTTGCCGGTCACGAAACCTGATTGGAATTTCAGCTACCCTCATGGAATCGCCGCCCCTGGCCAACAATTCCAGGGCGATTTTAAAGCCAGGGACATCGTTTTTTATCTCTTCGAGCCGTTTCCGATTCACAGCAAAAAAACCGGACATGGGATCACTTATATCGGTCAACGGCCATGCAAGGAAATTGGCAATTCTAGAAGTCATAGTCCTGGTGAAACACCATTCCTCAGTGGAGCCCCCTTGTACATAGCGGCTCCCGATCGCCATGTCATGCGTACCATCTTTTATGGGCTGTATAAGTTCGGGGATCTTCTCAGGCGGATGGCTGAAATCAGCATCCATCACTACTACTATGTCACCCCTTGCCTCTTTTGCTCCATCAATGACTGCACTAGCCAGACCTTGTTTCCCATCACGTGCGAGCAATTTAACAGGATATTTTTCCTGCCACCGCTGCACCCGTTGCCGGGTATCATCTGTAGAACCATCATCGACAACGATAATTTCCTTATCCAGTTGAAGACAGGATTCATGAAACAGAATCCTTTCAAGCAGAGAATCGATATTCTCTGACTCATTCAACGTTGGAATAATGATTGATACTATTCCCATGCGGTTACCAATTCGTATTTAGTGTGCGTGCCATACAGACATGAAGGCCTCTTGCAAAAGGCTCATGAGATGGAAGACGCTTTCTTTGCATGGATATTAAAATAACACGGAAAGCTCACCGGAAGATTGCCGCCGGATTACCATTTGGTAATCCAGGAAATCGTAAGCGTTTACAGGGCACCGCACCTGCTTTGTTGTCGGGCACTTGAAGTACAGGAAGTACGTCTGCGTACCCGTACGCCTCGCATCCGCAGCACCCTGTAAACGCTTACAGTTCGGTAGATTGCGGTAAAACGGGCGTTGTAATCCCGTGAACGGTTACGAAAGAAGACTACAATCGTGGAAGGGTTATTGAAAAAATGGTGCCATTTTTCGGGCTGCTCATTGCTGTGATATTGCCGCCATGTGATCTGGCAATTGCCAGAGCCAGGCTGAGTCCCAGACCGCTTCCTACCTGCGACCTGCTCTGGTCGCATCGATAGAATCGATCAAATATGTGGAGGAGATCATCTTTAGATATGCCGACACCGTTATCACGAAAGCTGACGACAACCTGCTTTTCATCTCCGCTCAACGAGACAGTAACGGTCCCGCCGGACTGAGTATACTTCAGTGCATTATCCAGCAGATTGGCAACCATGCGCTGGATCCTCTGAATATCTCCACTAATTTGATACCCGGCAGGTATTTCATGCTCGAGGCTAATATCTTTGTCTTCAGCTATTGGAAGAAACAGCTCACATGCTTCCTGAACAACCCTGGAAATATCAACAGGCCTTTTTTGAAGCTTTGTTGTTCCGGCCTCTGCTTCCGAGATCAACAGCATGGTGTTGATCATTTCAAGAAGGCGATCGCATTCCTCAATGATGTCGGCAGCCATGGCCTCAAAATCATCTGCGGATTTGCCGGTAGTCAGGGTCGTTTCAGCGATTCCACGCATTCTTGTAATAGGACTTTTGAGGTCATGGGCGATGTTGTCCGTAATCTCCCCCATGCTGTTGATCAGCAAGTTAATGCGGTTCAGCATACTGTTAAATGTAGTCGCAAGTTCCTCAATCTCAATCCCTCCACCCTGCACGGACACCCGCCTTTCAAGGGTATTGCTTGAGATTTCCTGCGCAGCTTGTGTAACTTCTTTCACGCCTGACAAGGCACGTCTTGCCATAAACAATCCGATGACTGCGGCAAAAAACGTGAGAGCAACTACTGTACCTGCGATCAGATCTCTTAATAATCCCAGAAACCGCTCCTTTTCCGACAGGGAAAGGCCCATCTGCAAAATAACATCGCTACCTATTGCTCCGTAAAGGACACGGACTTTATGAGGACGCCCTGGAATGGCAAGCGTCTTGAATGAATAGTCTTTATCAGATGTCAATCGTTTCAATATTGTCCTGTTTACATCTGAATATTCCCAGGATGACATGTCAGAGGAAATCAGCACATCCCCGTTTGGGGTCAAAAGACGCAGGAAAAACCTGTTAACTCCTTCAGACTCTGCCTCTATTTGGATGTCCGTCCTTACAGCATCCAGCCCCTTTAATTCCAGGAGAGAAGAAAATTCCGCAAGCTCAACTAAAAGCTCCCGATCTGTATATTCACGGCTGATCGAGCTGATCATAAGAAAAAAAACCCAAAAAGCCGCTACTAACGAAACGGCAAAAATCCCTGCATACCAGAGCGTCAATCGGAATGCCAGGGTATGTCGACAGCTAAGGAACTCTTTTAATGACATATCCGACTCCGCGGACAGTATGAATCAATTTAGTCTCAAAAGGTTTGTCCACCTTATCACGTAATCTGCACATTCTTGTCTCCACAACATTTGTCTGTGGATCAAAATTATAGCCCCACACGTGTTCCATGATCATTGTCTTGGAAACAACTCTTTCGGCATTGCGCAACAAGTACTCCAAAAGGGCAAATTCCCTGGGTTGAAGGTCTATGTTTACCCCTCCACGAGTAACTTCGCGGGTAAGCAGATTTAGAGAAAGATCGTCGAAGTTCAGTCTGACAGGCTCCGATTCTCCTTTACTTCTCCGGATTAACGCCTGCACCCGGGCCAGAAGCTCAGAAAAGGCAAAGGGTTTGGTAAGGTAATCATCTCCCCCTATTTGAAGACCTCTGACACGATCATCCACGGACCGTTTGGCGCTCAGGACAATAACAGGTATATTGATCTTTTGCTGACGCACTTCATGGATCAAAGAAAGGCCGTCAAGCACCGGCAGCATGATGTCAATAACAGCTACATCATAATCTCCGGCTAATGCCTTGTTGAGGCCTTTCTCACCATCTGCTGCGTAGTCTACGGCAAGACCGGCCTGTTTCAACCCTTTAATGATAAAAGAGGCAATTTTTTGATCATCTTCAACGAGCAAAATTCGCATACCAATTCGCTCCTTTTGCTATCAGGAATCCGCATCCGTCATTTTTCCAGACAGGTGGTTTATCCATTATACCAAGCTGTCCAATAGGCTCTTTCGGATATTTTTTCATCATGAGTTCCTCCGAGCCATCATCCGCAGTGTCATGGCGGATATGGCCGTTAGCACCGCCGCCGTGAGGAATGCGCTGCTCATACTCACCCATTGCCACAAAACGCCAAACAACAGGGCTCCCGGCAGGGCCATCAGTCCGCTCAGCAGATGATAGATGCCGAACACAGTGGCTTTTTGCTCGGGTGGCGCGAAGTCGCCGATCAGTGCCCGTTCCGCTCCTTCGGTAAATGCCAGTGCCGCCGCATAACCAAAAAAAAGTGCCCACACGGTTATGCCGTCATCCGGCAACCAGGCAAAAGCCGACAGCAGCAATACACGGGCTGTCCAACCAATGGAGACCACACGAAGACGGCCAAGACGGTCGGACAAGGCCCCGGCGGGACCGGAGACCAGCGCCTTGACCCCGTGAGCTGCGGCCCACAACAGGGGTACCCAGGTCACGATGATTCCGCCCTGATTGGCCCAAAGCACAAGAAAGGCCTCGGGTGCCGTTGCCAGCGCCAGACCGCCCGACGCCAGCACCAGGCCCTTTACCCGAGCGTCGAGACCTTTCCAGCGAATACGCCCTGATGGCTCTGCAGGCTTCGCGTCGGGCGGTATCTTCAATCCCAGTACCAGCAGTAGAACGAGAGCTGTGCCGGGGATGACTGAAGCCATAAACACATGCTCCATGGTCATACCCCACCGAAGCAGGCCAAAGGCCAGCAACGGCCCGAGAGTCGCCCCGGTATGATCCAGGGCTCGCTGGAACCCAAAAGCATGCCCTCGTCCATGCTCATCAGTACTGGCGGCGATCAAGGCATCGCGGGGCGCGGTGCGAAGCCCCTTGCCAACCCGGTCCAGAAAGCGCAGCATCAGCACCCAGCCCCAGCACAGCGCAAATCCAATCAGGGGACGGGCCGTATTGGATACCGTGTATCCGCCCACAACCAGTTTCTTTATGTCCCAGCCGCGATCCGCCAGCCAGCCGGAAACCAGCTTGAGGATGCTGGCTATGGCCTCGGCCACCCCTTCCACCAGGCCCACGATTGCCGGCCCGGCGCCCAGTGTGGCAGTCAGAAACAGAGGAAGCAGCGGGGTGATCATCTCGCTGGCCGTGTCGTTCAGCATTGAGACCAGCCCAAGGACCACAACCGTGCGCGGCAGAAAGCAATTCATATCTAAATTTAATTGAACCGCGAAGACGCTAAGAAATACTTTTTATCCCAGCCTGTAACGGTCCGGCTGGATAAGTATCTTCTTTGTGTTTAACTTTGCGTTCTTGGCGCCTTAGCGGTTAGCTATTAGTTTAATGATTATCAGGCTGCCCGCTTTGACAAAGCAGATGCGGTGTCCTGT
>QNAY01000040.1 GCA_003645605.1 Thermodesulfobacteriota bacterium | reverse complement strand
ATTTCGACCGTAGGGAGAAATCTTTAATGCCTGTATTTTCAGTACGATAAGATTTCTCGCTTTGCTCGAAATGACAGTTTTGGTTAGTTTTCGTTCAGACACTAATTAGTGCCTGAACGGAAATTCAAAATTGTGTCTGAACGGCTTTTTCGTTCAGACACTATGCGCGTGCAGAAAATCAGTTCCATGGCAAGGTCTGCCGCCCTTTCCGCCGCTCCTGATCCACCCAGGGCGTTTTTTACCTCTTTCAAGTCCTTGATCATATTCTCCCTCCCGGCGTCGTCCCTGAGTAGAGACAACGCCTCTTGAGAGAGTCGCTCAGGAGTGACATCTTGCTGAATTACCTCAGTTACTACCCGGCGTCCCGCAATCAGGTTTACCAGGGATGCAAAAGACACCTTTATAAGGAATCTCCCCAAAAAACATGTAACAGGTGACACCTTGTAAGTGACTACCATAGGAGTTTCCAGAATAGCAGCCTCAAGGGTGACGGTTCCAGAGGCCGCAAGTATCAGGTCAGAAGCGGCTATGGCATCATAGGTCCGCCCTTTCACCACCCGAATAATTTGGTGATTTGGTGATTTGGTAATTTGGTGACTGAGTGATTCCAGAATTCCGGGATCAAGGGATGGAGCAAGCGGTACCACAAACTGGACATCTTGCCTATCTTGAAAAATTTTCTCGGCAGCACCTGCCATCACGGGAAATAGCCTGGAGA
This sequence comes from Thermodesulfobacteriota bacterium, assembly GCA_003645605.1. Lineage (GTDB taxonomy): Bacteria > Desulfobacterota > Dissulfuribacteria > Dissulfuribacterales > UBA3076 > UBA3076. The sequence continues at coordinate 7,772 of QNAY01000040.1, read as the reverse complement.
TCTCGCTCTTTCGGCTGCCGGGGACAAGTCCCACTATCGGCTTTTCCGGATTGAGCCCTGCCTCTTTGCAAAATTCGGTTTTGGAAATCTCGGCCTTGGCTACGTCAAGAAGGGGATGGCCCACAAAACTCACTTCCATGCCGCGAGATCTGAAAAAGGCTTCCTCAAACGGCAAGATTACAGCCATTCGATCTACCAGACGACGAAGTTTTTTCACTCTGCCCTGTCGCCAGGCCCATACCTGGGGGCTGATATAGTAAAATATGGGGATTCCCAGCTTCTTTGCCCTGCCGGCCACCTGGAGGTTGAACTCCGGATAATCTATGAGAATGAGTAAATCCGGTCTCTCTTTGCGGAGCCATGCTGTGGTACGGCCAAAGGCCTTTAAAATCGGGCTGATATGACCGATGACCTCCACCACCCCCACCACAGCGAGATCAGAGCTTGGAAACAGTAGCTCCAGCCCTGCCTCCTCCATTTTTGGACCGCCTATGCCTACAAATCTTGTCTGTGGTAGTCTGGCCTTAAGGGCACGGATAAGGTTTGAACCATGAAGGTCGCCGGATGCCTCTCCGGCTATGATAAATATCTGCACCCACTAATTCCTGGTTTCATCTCTGCCAAATTTCTAATTTCCAATTTCCAATTTCAAGGTATTGAGCCCCTGCATAATCCTGGCATTTATATCCAGAGCGAGCTTTAGTGCCCTCCTGCCCGATTCTCCTGTAACCTTTGGTTTTTCAAGGCCCTGCACTGCCCTTACGAATGATTCAAGTTCGTCATAGAGCATATCTGTTCCCTTGTGGGTCTTTAATTCAGGTTTGATGGCAGTCATCGGGCCTGCGCTTAAGTCTCTGGTTACAACCAGACTCTTGCGCTCTGCGCAATCCGCCGAGATATAGGCCCCTGGCTGAAATATCCTGATTCTGCGCATATCTTGGAGAGAAATCCGGCTTGCCGTAAGATTCGCAGTACATCCATTCTCGAAAATAAGCCTTGTGTTCGCAATATCCACTTTTGGGGTGAGTACCGGCACACCAACCGCCCTTATTTCTTTAAGGGGTGAATTCACCAGGGCCAGTATTATTTCCAGATCGTGAATCATCAGATCCAGGACCACATCCACGTCAGTAGCCCTGTCCTTAAAACCGCTCAGCCTGTGGGCCTCTATAAAGAGGGGATGCTTCACCTTTGCCTCAAGCACCTTTATGGCAGGATTAAATCGTTCCAAATGCCCCACCTGGAGTATCAGGTCCTGCTTCTTTGCCAAACTAATGAGTTCATCCGCTTCCTCCACAGTGGTAGAGATAGGTTTCTCAAGCATGCAATGCACACCATGGGAAAACAGTATCTTGGCAACTTCGTGATGATGAATAGTGGGGACAACCACTGATGCCGCATCGATCTTTCCTGCGATCTCATGGATGTCGGTGTAGGCATCGGTCCCCACCTCTTTGGCCACGTCCTGTGCACGCTCAGGAGATACGTCCACTACGCCGACAAGGTCTACACTTTCCATCTGCGCGTACTTCTGGGCATGAAACCGCCCCAGATATCCCACTCCCATTACTGCTGTCCGAATCAATATATTTCTCCGTTAATATTGCACAACACAAAGGCAAATAGTGCTTTGCTATGAGTGTCTTGCAGTATGATCTCCTTCAATACCAACTATGGCTATTGACGACCTGTCAGCCAGATCAATGGTAGAATCCCTGTTAAAAAACAGGGTGCGGCCAGCCTCCACAGCCAGAACTGATGCCTTGACCCGGATCATTTGCTCAATGGTGCCAACTCCTGCGGAAGGAAGGTCAAATCTGGTATCCTGTGTGGGTTTACAGACCTTGATTATCACCGCACCAGCCCCACCCAGTTGCCCGCCTCGCCGGATGGTCTGATCTGTTCCTTCAATTGCCTCGACAGCCAGTACAGCGCGGTCCTTGACTACCAGGCACTGGCCTATGTCAAGACGTCCTATCTCCCTTGCGAGTTCCCATCCGAAATGAATATCCTCCCACTGGCTCTTTGAGGGCTTGCAACGGGTCAATACACCGGAAGGGACGAGTAATTCCTTCAAGAGAACGGTGGAAGAAAGAATCCGGATGCCTTCTTGCTCAAGCTCCGCAGCAATAGACCTCAATATTCCGTCATCCAGCCTGTTGTCCAGGCGTCGCCATAGGTTTATTGCCCTGAGATCAGGGCGGACGTCCTTAAATATCTTCGTTTTTGTTATAGAACCTGCAAATATGGCCTCTGACACCCCTGCTTTTTTAAGTGTCTTTATGAGCTTGCCTAACTGCCCCAGGTAAACCCATTCAATCTGATCCACTTCCTCTGAAAGTAAGGGATCTGTCTCCCCCTTGTGAGCTACCGCCACTATCCCGCGGCCCTGTCTTCTGGCCGCCCTGGCGCATAACAGAGGGAATTGTCCTCCCCCTGCCACCAGACCTAAGGGATGATCCTGCATCAAGGTTTCTCTTCTCCATTTGAGTCCATGGGCACGCCCCTTTTGGAAGACCTGATAAACTCGGTAAATCTTTTTACCTCGGGTATGGCTCCAAAGCGGGACTCCACGACATCAAGGGCATCTGTCACAGTATCATCACCTTGAAAGATCATTCGATAAGCCTCTTTCAAGACATCAATAACCTCTCTCGAAAGCCCTTGCCGTCTCAGCCCTACCAGATTCAGGCCATAGAGATGATCCCTTTGGCCCCAGTACTTCACATAAGGAGGTATATCCTTATTTGCACCTGACATACCGCCCATAAAGGCATGGGCGCCGATTCGGCAGAACTGATGGATAGCTGACAGTCCACCAATGGTTACGAACTCTCCTATCTCCACATGTCCCCCAAGAGTAACCCCGTTTGCCATGATCACACTGTCTCCAACCTGGCAGTCATGTGCCACATGACAATAAGCCATAAGCAGGCACTGCTTACCGACTCTTGTAATACCGCCTCCACCTTGAGTCCCGCAGTGGACTGTGACGAACTCTCTGATTATAGTCTGATCGCCTATCTCAACCCTTGTGGGCTCGCCGGCGTACTTCAGATCCTGAGGAGGAGCTCCAATAGATGCAAACTGGGAAACCTTTATTTTTTCTCCAAGCCGGGTATGGCCCTCAATTACGGCATGGGGGCCTATTTCCGTCTCCGGACCTATCTCGACTTCAGGCCCGATCACCGTATAGGGCCCGATCTTTACTCCTTTTGCAATTTCTGAATCCGGGGAAATTATGGCTGTTGGGTGTATATTTTTCTCGATAATCATCAGATTGTCCAAGCACTGGTCTTAGCTGTTAAGCTGATAAGCCTTTGAGCTGATAAGCTTAACGGCTCAACAGCTCAACAGCTCGCCCTAAGGACGCTAATTTATTGAACGGCTGCTAAAAGCACTGCCTCTGCCGCGACCTTGTCATCGACAGATGCCTTACCTTCCATTTTCCATATAGTCGATTTGCGTTTTATGAGTTTTAAATCCATAATCAACTGGTCGCCAGGGACCACCGGTTTTCTGAATCGTACATCATCCATCCCTGCAAACACCAGCAGCTTATCCTCAAGACCATCCGGATCTGTATTCTTGGCAAAAATGATCCCTGACTGGGCCATGGCCTCCAGGATAAGGACCCCCGGCATAATAGGCTCTCCTGGGAAGTGACCCTGAAAGAAAGGCTCATTTATTGTAACGTTCTTGAGTGATTTGATGCCTACACCAGGTTCAATGCTTAAAACCCGGTCAACCAACAAAAAAGGATACCTGTGAGGCAACAAGGCCGATATATCTTGTATTCGGAGTTGGCTATGCATCGTTTTCATTTTTTCTCCCTAATAACCTGTCTTCAAGTCTATCTATACGTCCTTTAAGATTATGGACTTGCTTTACCATATCAGGAAGGTGCTTGAGAGCAATTCCAACCCTTAAAAACAATTTGTGAGGCATTGCAGGAGACCCTGTAACCACCTCGCCTGCCTCCAGGCTTTTGACAACTCCGGATTGCGCGCCTACCATGACCCGATCTCCCAGTTCTATATGACCTCCCACACCGACCTGTCCTCCCAGTACTACTCCCTTACCTATACGGGTACTCCCTGCGATACCGACAAAAGCCACAAGCAATGAGTCGGCCCCTATAGACACGTTATGGCCGACCTGTACGAGGTTATCGATTTTGGTACCCCGGCCTATACGGGTTTCTCCCAGGGCTGCCCTGTCTATGGTGACGTTGGCGCCTATCTCCACATCGTCCTCTATCACGACTATACCGATTTGGGGAATTTTTACATGGGATTCACCACGCCTGGCATAACCGAACCCATCGCTTCCAATCACCGTCCCTGCATGTACTGCCACCCTTTTCCCCAGACGACAGCCCTCATACACTACTACATTAGGATAAAGGGTTGTTTCATCCTCAATACATACATCATTTCCCACATACACTCCGGGATGGAGTGTTACATACGGACCGATGCGCACACTATTTCCAATAAATACTCCGGGATATATACTGACATTACGGTCTATTTCACAATTCGAGCCCACATGTGCCTTCGGACTCACACCCAAAGCACTGAAGGGCTTATCCAAAAAGGCAGATGCTGTTAAGGCATAGGCGAGATATGGATCTTTAACCAGAATAGATGGACGATCAGGCAGGTCGGGCCAGTCCCTTGGAAGTATCAAGGCCCCTGCCAAGCTCTTCTCCACCTCTTCCCTATAACGGGATCCGACAGCAAAACTTATTTCGTCCGGCCCTGCAGCCGTCAAGGCCTGTATGCCGTTGACGTTGAATTCAGGTGGTCCTTTGAGTTCTCCCTGCAACAGTTGTGCTATTTCTCCAAGCGTCTTCATAGTCTACCAATCACCAAATCACACAATCACCAAATTCAAAAGCTTCCCCCCATCCTGAATTCCCAGTTGCTTGTATCATCCCCTTCTTCTTTATTTATATTGAAACCCCATTCTATGCGAAGGGGACCCATAGGAGACAGCCATCTTATGCCGGGACCCACAGACATGCGTGTAGTTTGATTGTCGTAATCATTACCATCGTCCCAGCAGTTCCCCATATCCAAAAAGATTACACCGTTCAGACCCATGTTTTTCAGTAGCGGAAAGATGGTCTCGATCTGTACAAAACCCATGTAATTACCGCCGACACGATCGTCATCTTCGCTGGTTGGATCTGTAGGACTTATACGGCCATACTTGTAACCTCTGACAGAATCGATCCCACCCAGAAAAAAGCGTTCGTAAATAGGGAGTTTTCCTCCTCCACCCTCGGTCACATAGCCGGCTCCCGCCCTCACGTGGCCAATGATGGCTTTCCAGATTGGATGGTAATAGCTGACACCGCCTTCGAGTTTTACAAATGCGCTGTCACCGCCAAGGATTCCCCCTGCATATTCAATTGAGATTTTGTTGTTCCAGCCGTGGGAGGGATTGTAGTAGTCATCTCTTGTGTCATAGATGAGACCGGTGCCTATAGATCTGGTAGAATGGATATCCTGTGAATCCTTTATAATTGTTGATGCATTGTCAGAAACGTCCGACATATCAGTATTATCCATTCTCAGCTTAATAAACGTACTAAGATCATCGTTCAGGGGGTAGCCGAAACGCAACGCACCTCCCATGCTTTCCTTTGAGTAGTCGTCATATTCCCGCTCCCAATTATACATTTCAATACCAAGGGAAAGTCGAGTATCCCTGAAATAAGGCTCGACAAAATTCAGTGAGTATCGATTAGTCTCCGAGCCAAGTACACCCTTGAAACTCAGGGTCTGACCCCTCCCAAGGAAATTCCTCTGGCTAATCTCCCCCATGAGCATTAAATTTTCCACTGAGCTATACCCTGCCCCTATGCTGAAGGTGCCGGTTGCCCGCTCCTTGACCTCCACCTTGAGGTTCATATATTCTTCGCTGCTCCCTTTGCTGGGGACAAGATTTACATCCTCAAAGTAACCCAACCTGTTCAGCCTTTGGGTGCTCTTTCTGAACCCGGAAGCGCTGAAAGGCTCAAGCTCTTTGACTCTGAGTTCCCTCCTGATAACTTTATCTCTGGTCCTTGTATTTCCAACTATTTCTATTCGTTCGAACTTCACACCTGGACCTGTATTCACCAGCAACGTTATGTTTACCAGCTTTTTCTCCGGGTCCTTTTCAATCCTCGGAGTAATATCTGCATAGGCAAAACCCTCATCTGCGTATATATCTGTGAGCTTCAATATATCCTGGCGAAGTATCTGCCGGCTAAAAACAGGCTCCTGAGTGATCTCAAGCTTGCTTAAAAGTATTTCCTTGTCCTTGAAAAAGTCCTGCTCTATATCTACCTGACCTACTCCATAACGACTTCCCTCTTCTATGGGAATCGTGATATAGAGCCATGCATCTTCCCTCCGGACCGTAGGACGGCCCACCTTGGCATCCACATAACCCCGATTATGGTAATAGGCGGCAATCCTTCCCAGGTCTCTCTCCAGGGCATCCTGCTTTAGGACAGCCTGGTCCCCCTTAAACAAGGACACGATATTGCTCCAGGAAGGAATCCAGAGAGATTTTTTCTCAGAGGTCTCCAACAATTTTTCTAATTCCTTATCAGAAAAAGCCTGGTTACCCTGGAACTCAATATCCTTGATGCGGACCTGCTCTCCTTCCGTAATCTCAAATACCACATCGGCTGCCTGCCCTGATACCGGTTCCACCAAAGCCAGAACACCGGTTCCGACATAACCCTTTTCCATATAGAGGGCCTTGATCTTCCCGGCATTTTCCTGAAGGGTTTTTTCCTGAATAATAGTATATGGCTTAAGATCTATGACCTCACGTATTTTTTCCTCTGAAATTTCTTTATTGCCGGATAATTTGATTTCCTGTATGGCAGACTTTTCTTTCACAACAAAGGTCACGATGCGACCGGAAGGACTCTCCTTGACATCCACCTGCACATCATTGAAAAAATCCGTCTTATATATGTTCTTAATATCAGAGGCAATAATCTCAGGATCGAAAAAATCGCCAGTCCTGGTCCCAGCCGCCTGCAGAATTGCGTCAGTATCCACTCTCCTGTTACCACTGACATATACATCCGCCACCAGGTAAGGGGCAGCCAGAACCTTTACCATCTCGGTTTCCATCTGATCCAGAAGCATACTCATCTCTCGCCGGTCCCCTTTAGCAAAAAGATTCCTTGACTCACCAGCAGTATCCTCCAGATCAACAAGCTTTAGATTCAGGCCCAACCACTCTCCAAGGCAGCTAATACTTCCATAAAACACAAACTGAACCTGTCGGGCCTTTCCAGCTTTAATAACATCACCCAAAGACTCTGGTGGTTTATCTTTTGACAAAAGCACTGTATATCCACGAGATTCAAGGCGTCTGGAAAGTCCCTCCCTTACCTCATCTACCAGGCATGATTTGTCTTTTGGTCCATAATAAGCCAGTGGTGTCCCGAGAATGGTTGCAGATGGCAGAGAAATGCTCCCCATGGTACTGGAGACTGGAATAAATTGAAAAGGCAGAGATAAAACCAAACATACGGCAAGTAAGTATAATGATCTGCATATAGAAACTATCAGTCTTTGTAGGACATTAGATGTTTTCATTTATTATTTTCCATATAAAATAAAGTCAAATTCGATTACACTGCAAAAAGTCGGAGTTGATCTAAAGCTATAACATAAACATATTCGTAATACATAAGTTACGCATACGAAACTTATATAGCTATTTCGAGCCAGTGGCTAAAAAAGGAATTTTTT
>QNAY01000039.1 GCA_003645605.1 Thermodesulfobacteriota bacterium | reverse complement strand
TCAATTAGTGAACCGGATGAACCCAAACTGGAAAGATCTGAGTTCTGGATGGTAAAGATTTCTCCCTTTGGTCGAAATGACATGGCAGCGCGAATCATGACACATTAGCGTGAACGGTTACCCAAAAGGATTAGTTATCATGTTCCCTGATACTTCTGAAGGATATGGGCCGGTCAGCGCGCACCGGGAAAAATTCACAGGATGCCGCCCTGCCCCATTGTGGATTCTCCGCGCCATTGCGAAGCGGTGTCGATCGTGGGTTGGTCTGCTCGCCAGAGTTCTTCTGGCCGGCGGATGTATGGTCGGACCGGATTTTGTAAGGCCTGATGCACCAATGGAGGAGGGATGGATCAAAAAGGAAGATCCGAGAATCAAGAGCGGGCCGGCGGATTATAGCAAGTGGTGGACTGTATTCGATGATCCTGCACTCAATACCATCATTGAGACCGCCTACCAACAGAACCTGGACCTGCAAATCGCAGGGCTTCGCATCCTGGAAGCCAGGGCGCAGCTTGGGATCGCTACCGGGCAGCCATATCCTCAAACTCAGCAGGTAAGCGCCGACGCCAAGGCTAACGGGTTAAGCGAAAACGCCATAAACGGAAAAGGTGGGGACAGATTCTTCCATGAATACCAAATGGGGTTTGACGCTGCCTGGGAGCTGGATTTCTGGGGCCGGTTCCGCCGTGGGGTTGAGTCTGCCGATGCAAGCCTCTACGCCTCCATTGCGAACTATGACGACATCCTTGTGGCTCTGACCGCTGAAGTGGCCCGTACTTATGTCTTGATCCGTACTTTTGAAAAACGGTTGGCTGTTGCACGGGAAAACGTCAAGAACCAAACAGAGTCACTGCGAATTGCCGAGGCGCGTTTTGAGGCCGGAGCGGCGAGCAAGCTCGATGTGGCCCAAGCCACGGCCCTTTTAAAAGAGACACAGGTATCGATCCCGGGGCTGAAGGTCAGTTTACGCCAGGCCCAAAACGGACTCGCGACCCTTCTCGGCATCCTCCCGACCGATGTCCGGGATATGCTGGGCAAATCAACGCCCATTCCCACAGCGCCTGCGGAAGTAGCAGTGGGCATTCCAGCGGAATTGCTGCGGAGACGCCCCGATATTCGAATGGCGGAACTTCAAGCCGCAGCACAGAGCGCTAGAATCGGGATTGCCAAATCAGAACTGTACCCCCGGTTCTCGCTGAAGGGATCCATAGGACTGCAGTCAAGTGAAAAAGGTGGTGTTCTTTCCAACAATGCCCATTTCAGCGGCCTTTTCAATAGCAGCAGCGTTGCCTATTTCGTTGGCCCCACGCTCCAGTGGCCCATTTTGAACTACGGACGTCTCAAAAATAACGTTCGCGTACAGGATGCCCGGTTCCAGCAACTCGTGGTCAACTACCAGAACACGGTCCTTCAGGCTGCTCAAGAAGTGGAAGACGCCATGGTGGGCTTTTTGCAAACGCAAGAACAGACAAGGCTCCTATCTGAAAGCGTTGTACAATACCAGCTTTCGGTGGATCTTTCCCTGATCCAGTACCGCGAAGGTCTGGCCTCCTATCAGCGGGTAGTGGATGCGCAGAGATACTTAACACAGCAGCAAGACAACCTGGCATCAACCACCAGGTCTGTCGCAGTCAACCTGGTTGCCATGTACAAGGCGCTCGGCGGGGGCTGGGAGCTGCGTCAGGGCAAGGATTTTGTGTCCGGGAAGACCCATGAGGAGATGCGGAAGCGGACCGATTGGGGTAACCTGTTGCCGCATGAGGACTTACATGAGGACCTTGAACCGCCACCTGCGGGCCAGGTCCAACCACTGTTTAACATGCCGGATTGGTAACCATCTCGATACAAGTAGCATCGTAAGCTGAAGAATGAAGGATGCCGAATCTATTATATTTTTTCTCTGCGTCCTTTCCGGTAAATTTTTATGTCTTCCCTAACTTCAACAGAGAGGTAAACACAAATGATTAACACAGGAAACACACAAATCACAAATATAATGGCCAGGGAGATACTGGACAGCCGTGGTAATCCTACTGTGGAAGCTGCGGTGAGTCTGGCATGTGGGGTCACGTCCAGGGCCGGGGTGCCCTCAGGGGCGTCCACCGGCTCCCGTGAGGCGCTGGAAATGCGTGACGGCGACGCCGAACGTTTTGGAGGCAAAGGCGTACTCAAGGCGGTGGATCACGTCAACGGAGTTATCAATGACGCACTAAAAGGCAGGGATGCTTGCCATCAGGCGGTGATCGATAAGGTACTCATCGATCTTGACGGCACACCCAACAAGGCCAATCTTGGGGCCAACGCCATCCTGGGCGTGTCCCTGGCCGTATCAAGGACGGCGGCCATGGCGGCGGGGCTTCCTCTTTACCAATATCTCGGCGGTGCCTGCCCCGGGCGTCTGCCTGTGCCCATGCTCAATATTATGAATGGGGGAGCCCATGCACGGTGGCAGGGCTCTGATTTTCAGGAGTTCATGGTTTGCCCTTATGGCGCGGGAAGCTTCCGGGAGGCACTCCGTTGGGCCAGCGAGATATACCACGCATTACGCTCAGTGCTGATGGACGCAGGCCACCATGTGGGCATCGGAGATGAGGGTGGCTTTGCGCCTGAAGTCTCCTCCAACGAGGAACCCCTGGAAGTTATTGTCAAAGGAATCGAGAAGGCCGGTCTCAAGCCGGGTCCTGATGTGGGCATTGCCATGGACCCCGCGTCCAGCGAATTTTTCAAGGACGGCCGATATAACCTGCGCACAGAAAACCGGACATGCTCTTCCGAAGAGATGGTGGACTACTATGAAAAGCTTGTCAACGCCTACCCGATCTGCTCGCTGGAGGACGGCCTGGCCGAGGATGACTGGGATGGCTGGCAAGTCCTCAACCAGCGTCTGGGCGGAGTGATCGAATTGGTGGGAGACGATCTTTTTGTCACGAACGTTGAATACATAGCCAGGGGTATTCGTGAAAACTCTGCCAATTCCGCTCTTATCAAACTCAACCAGATCGGCACCCTGACGGAGACTATTGAAGCGGTAAGGATGTGTCAACAGACAGGATGGGGGGCATGCGTCTCACACCGCAGCGGAGAGACCGTGGACAGCTTTATCGCCGACATGACCGTGGCCCTGGATACCGGGCACCTCAAGACCGGCGCACCTGCTCGGGGTGAGCGGGTCGAGAAGTATAACCAGTTGACGCGGATCGAGGAAGACCTGGGCAGCGCTGCCCGCTATGCAGGCAAGGATGCTTTTGTGCGCCCGGTGCGTTTCTGAGCTTTGCGAAAAAAAACGAGGATCTTAGAGAATACCATGTCTAAAAAAAGACCTGTCTGCCTTATAATAATGGACGGCTGGGGCATTGCGCCGGCTGATGAAAGAAACGCCCTGGCAAGGGCCCATACGCCTAATCTTGATAGATATCTATCCGAGTTTCCCAATGCTGTTTTAAGGGCACATGGCCTTAATGTAGGACTGCCCGAAGGTAATCAGGGTAATTCGGAAGTCGGCCATCTTAACATCGGCGCCGGCAGAATAATAAAACAGATGCTTGTGCGCATTAACAGCGATATTGAGAACGGGAGCTTCTATGAGAATGAGGTCCTTAAAGGTGCTGTTGATCATTGCAGAAAAAACAGATCAAACCTCCACCTTATGGGTCTCATACAGGACCAGGGTGTCCATGCCGTCACCAGTCACTGCAACGCCCTGCTTATGCTTTGCAGCAAGATGGATTTTGATAATGTTTATGTCCATATTTTTTCAGATGGACGAGATACTCCGCCCAGGTCCGCAGCAAAATATATTGAAGATCTGGAGGCCGGGATAAAGAAGGCAGGCAGGGGGAAAATCGGCAGCATTATCGGAAGATACTATGCCATGGACCGTGATACGAACTGGGACAGGGTCAAGATCGCATACAACGGCCTCACCAAACCGGAAGGCATAATCTGTAAGGGCTGGAAAGAGGCCATTGAGAACGCCTATGCCGCCGAAGAAACCGATGAGTTTATCAAGCCGAGAATAATCAAAGGGTTCCCGGGAATTAAAGACGGCGACGCAGTGATCAACTTCAACTTCAGGCTCGACCGGGCGAGAGAGATCACCCATGCCTTTACTGATACGGATTTCAAGGAATTTGAGAGACGTAAACTTGATATAAAATATGTAGGCTTTACAGATTATTATGATAATGGTGAGTTTGAGATAGCATTTCCTCCGGTGAGGCATAAGAATATCCTCGGGAAGGTCCTGAGCGATCACGGGCTTAAGCAACTGAGATGTGCCGAGACAGAGAAATACGCACACGTGACCTTCTTTTTTAACGACTCCAATGAGACCCCCTTTGAAGGTGAGGACAGGATACTGGCACATTCTCCCAAGGTAGCAACCTACGATCTGCAGCCGGAAATGAGTGCTTATGAGATAAGAGATAAGCTCCTGGAGGCTATTGCCGCTGATAAGTATGACGTGATTATCTGCAATTTCGCCAATGCCGATATGGTGGGCCATACCGGTGTTTTTGATGCAGTCGTCAAGGCAGGGGAGACTGTGGATGAGTGCGTAGGTGCTGTCACTGATTCTGTTCTTGCAAAAGGGGGCGCGATTATCATTACTGCCGACCACGGCAATGGTGAATGCATGTTGCTGGATGACGGCTCTCCCATGACGGCTCATACAACCAACCCTGTCCCTGTTATTGTCTGCGGTATCGGTGATGTTGAGCTTATAAAGGATGGTAAGCTTTGTGATCTCGCTCCTACTTTGCTTAAGATACTGGGTGTTGATCAACCTGCGGAGATGACCGGAAGGCCTTTGTTTTAAATCTGCCGTGAGCGGTTCAGGGTTCAAGGGTCACTGTCTTTTCAGAACACCAATGCCATATGATATATACCTTTGCAATATGCTCAATATGAGATATGCTGTTGGTATATATTAAACTGGAATTAGAAAGGATTGATATCAATGGAAAGAACAACAGCAAAAGTATTTGTGAGTGGACGGAGTCAGGCCGTCCGTATCCCCAAAAAATTTCGCTTTCAAACAGACGAAGTTTTTATTGGGCGGGAAGGAGATAATATAATCCTCACACCCAAGCCTAAGTCCTGGGATCAATTTTTTGCTAAGAGAAAGCGGTTTAGCACTGACTTTCCGGACAATATTGAAGACTTAATGCCCGAAGAACGCGAGGTCCTTTGATGAAGTATATGCTGGATACGAATGTCTGTATTGCTACAATCAAGGAGTGCCCCGAAGAAGTAAAGGAAAAGCTCTTGAAAATCCCAGTTGGGGAAATCGGGATATCGAGCATCGTGGTGGCGGAGCTATGGTATGGAATCAGACTGTCCAGTATGCGCAAACATAACGAGGTTGCGTTAAAAGAATTTCTGGAATATGTGATTGTATTGGACTGGCCGGAAGAGGCCGCACCTGAATATGGAAGGATTCGTGCGCAGTTAAAGAAAAAAGGAACTCCTGTCGGGGCCAACGATCTTCTGATCGCTGCTCATGCATTGGCATTGGATGCGGTATTGGTTACGGATAATATCAGGGAATTTGAGCGCGTACCAAACTTAAAGATAGAAAATTGGATCTCTCGCTAAGGAACGTACAATAAATAACTTGAACAAATTAACGTCTTTTTTGCCGTCTCCTTCGTTGCTCGTCGATCACATAACCCGTTATGCTCGCTCCTCGCGCCTTGAATACAACAAAAAATCCTGTTAATTTTTGTTCAACTTATTTATCTCCCGTTCCTAAACGAGTCACCTTCATGTGTCAAGAGATCAGGTGGCCTTCATTTGTTTTCCTGTTCCCGGATGTCCCGGAAGTAATTTCGTAGGCGTTTACAGAACACTTGCATCTGCAGCATCCTGTAAACGCTTACAGTTCGGTAGGTTGCAGTAAAACGGGCGTTGTAATCCCGTGAACAGCTCCAGGAATTTTTCTCTGCACCCCGCATATATCAAGGAGATTAGGAGAATCAAATGGCAGCGAGCTTGTCTTTTATCATTGTTATGGGGTTGTTGGCGGATTACGTCTTTCGGCGGCTTAAGCTTCCCGGCCTGGTTGGTATGCTCATAGTAGGTGTCCTTTGCGGGCCGTACGTGCTGAACCTGATAGCACCGGAAATGATGCAGGTCTCAGGCGACTTTCGAAAAATCGCCCTTATTGTCATCCTCCTTCGCGCAGGATTTGAACTCCATCGTGACACGCTCCATCGTGTCGGCCTGGCAGCGCTCTTCATGAGCTGCATTCCTGCTGTTTTTGAAATTGTAGGGATCATACTTGTCGCTCCCAGGTGGCTTCACATCAGTTATCTGGACGCCGCGATTCTGGGCGCGATTCTGGGCGCAGTATCTCCCGCCGTAGTTGTTCCTCTGATGATAGACTTTATGGACCGTGGCAGGGGCAACAAAAAGGGCATCCCTACGCTGGTGCTTGCAGCTTCTTCAGTAGATGATGTCTTTGTAATTGTCCTTTTTACCATCTTTATGGGAATGTATGGAGGGGGGGATATCAACATCTGGGCTAAACTGGGTGAGATTCCAGTCTCTATCGCCCTTGGTATACTTGTGGGAGTTATCCCCGGATATGTACTCTATCGTCTTTTTACCAGATACGACTGGCGTCCCCCGAAAAGGACTTTGATTGTTTTGGGTGTGGCTATCATGCTCACCTGGCTGGAAAAAGAGTGTGAGAGATGGGTACCCATTGCCGGCCTTTTGGGCGTCATGGCCATTGGTTTCATCATCCTGGAAAAGTCCGAGGCAATCGCACACATCATCTCCCAGAAGCTCAAAAAGCTTTGGGTTTTTGCCGAACTGCTTCTCTTTGTTCTTGTGGGCGCTCAGGTCAATGTTCATGTGGCATGGAAGGCCGGGGTGGCAGGTACCCTGGTTATTTTAGTGGGCCTCATTTTCCGAAGCGTTGGAACTTATTTGTCACTTATGGGTACTCCGTTCAATTGGAAGGAAAGGCTTTTTTGCGTTGTTGCCTACATCCCCAAAGCGACAGTTCAGGCGGCCATAGGCGCCGTGCCCCTGGCTGCTGGTGTGGCGTCCGGGGAGGTAATTCTGGCTGTTGCCGTGCTCTCAATTCTTTTGACGGCACCGCTTGGCGCTATCGGGATCAAGGTATTTGGAGAAAGGATTTTGGACTACGGAGAACGTTCTTCTTACAGGTTCAAAGACCTTCGGGAAAAGCAGGAACTTCCCCATGTAGGAGAGCGAATACGAAGTAAACAGTTTGGAACGATTTGGAAAATCATTGAAGAAAAAGAGACGTGGATAGAAAAACCGGCCCTGCCCGGCCCTTCGCCTCAGGGAGTCAATCTCATACCCGCTATTCAACTGCGATGCTGGCGTGAAGACAGCAGTCCCGGACCAGGCAGGGGAGAAACCATGTCTTATCAATACAGCCAGGTAGATCCATCTTTTCATGACCACTGGGAGGTGCTCTATGACTGGTAAAATGCAATTATTCACTCCCCCCTTGGCAGCCAACAGCCTTTTTCGGGTTTCAAAGCACAATCCGTTGAGAATATACCTTTTGGTGCAGTCCGCAGTTGAAACCCTTCGGTAAGTTGTGGTAAAATAAGTATTGTAACCCCGTGAACGGTTACGTAATCCAAATAGACCGAAGCAAGGTTTGGGGAGCATTACTAAAGGATGCCTGAAAAAAGCATAACTCAAAAAAGCCAGTGGACAAAGCACGATATATTCCATGTGATCGCCATGGTTCTATTGACTTTATTTTTTTCCGGGAAAGCAGGCTCAATGACTGAAATTTTTCAGCAATTGCTTGTCAGTTTTCTCTATGGTTTCGGCATTGTCTATCTCTTCATCGGGCTCACAAAGAAGATGTTCAAATACAATCCTACGCGTGTACATATAATCAAATGGGCTACAAGTCTCGCAGCCCTTGTAGCAGTGTGCCAGTTTATGCAGGTAGTATATCAGACCTACATTGAGGCCACATCTTTGCTTGACTGATGCTCCAATAGTAGTTTATCCTAGTAACTAATTGTATTTACGAACAAGTTGCTAAGTGATCTAAAGTTTGAAGTGCCTAAAATTAAGGAGTCGCTACGCTCTTTCTATTAGAAATAGTAATTTCTCAATAAGACTTGGCGAATCATATTGTGCGCCATCCAATGGATTCCCGCTTTCTCAGGAATGATGGGCATTTACATCCAAATGTCATTCCGGCGAAAGCCGGAATCCAGACATCTTACCCTGAGTTATTGAGAAGTTGCGGATACTGTAACTTCTCAATAAGTCCGGGGCTGTCATTGCGAGCGAAGCGAAGCAATCTCTTCCATAGTAAGGAGATTGCTTCGTCGCTGAGGCTCCTCGCAATGACAGGAGGTGCCAAAGATAGTGTGTTGCCCGTACTTAGTGTCTGAACGAAAACTAACCAAAACTGTCATTTCGAGCAAAGCGAGAAATCTTATCGTACTGAAAATACAGGCATTAAAGATTTCTCCCTACGGTCGAAATGACAAAAAGAGAGGTTTTC
>QNAY01000038.1 GCA_003645605.1 Thermodesulfobacteriota bacterium | reverse complement strand
TTAAAAGCGGCCTGACAGAGAAACTCAAAAATATTTTATGGAAACGGAATCAAAAGGATTCCGAAGGGAGAGCTGTTTTCAATGGATGCCATTTATTGCGAATAATTCGCAACAAGGTGATCTGATCGCCGAATTGACTAATTTTCCAGCTTCCTGTATTGCCAGAGGCATCGTCGGCCCGGTCTGGGAGCATAAAAAACCGGTACAGCGCAAATGCCTCTATTTAAACGTAGTTGGACTTTCAGTAGATAAGGTAATAAAGTATCTTAATGGATCTGGAGGTCTTAAAGTTTAGTCACTGCGCATAATTATGATTTCGCAAAATTTACAAGAACTGAAGTTCCGGATAGCCGAGGCCGCACAAAGGAGCGGCAGGCGTCCGGAAGATGTGCGCCTTCTCGCTGTTACCAAGACAGTGTCTATGGACAGAATACGTGAGGCCATATCATCAGGCCAAAGACTTTTTGGGGAAAACTATGTACAGGAGGCAGCGCAAAAGCTTGAGTCCCTAGGGGATCTCTATCATGAGACTACCTGGCACTTTATTGGGCATTTGCAGAGAAATAAGGCCAAGCTTGCAGTGCAGTTGTTTGATTGTGTAGAAACTGTGGATAATCTGAAGCTGGCTCGTGCTCTTGATCGTTATGCAAAGGCAGCAGGAAAAAGATTATCTGTATACGTCCAGGTAAACGTGGCACGAGATCTGAAGAAATCGGGTCTTTCTCCGGAAGAGCTACCGTTTTTTCTCAAAGAGGCTTCAGAACTATCCGGTATTGATATTTGCGGTCTTATGACCATGCCCCCCTGGGAGCCCGAACCAGAGTCATTAAGGCCGTGGTTTAGCACTCTTCGTGAGTTAAGGGATGAGATGAATGCCGGGCTGGGGCATAGTCCGGGGCTTAGGGAACTGTCTATGGGAATGTCTCAGGATTTTGAAACAGCAATAGAAGAGGGGGCCACTGTGGTGCGTATCGGGACCGCATTGTTTGGCCGGAGAGAGTGCTCAATAGGCAAAAGAGATGTTTGATATATTTATCAGGACACATTTTTCAGCTGCTCATTACCTCCGAAACTATCCCGGAAACTGTGAACATCTTCACGGCCACAATTGGGATGTAGAGGTCGTGGTCAGGGCTGAAAAGTTGAATAAAATAGACGTGGGTATTGATTTTCGGGACCTTAAAAAGGCCGTGGCCGGAGTATTGTCTGAACTGGACCATACCAATTTAAACGATCATCCCCGGTTCAAGGACAAAAATCCCTCATCAGAAAGGTTGGCGGAGTATATCTACAGCCGTGTCAAGGAAGATCTCAAGCCTTTTAGCGAGATAGAGTTGGCAAGAGTCTCTGTCTGCGAGACATCCAAAACCGGGGTCACATATTGGGAGGACTGAGATTATCTGTTTCCGAGACCTTTCTGAGTCTTCAGGGAGAGGGCGCATGGGTCGGATGGCCCTGTTTTTTTATTCGTCTGGCAGGCTGTAATCTCAGGTGTACCTATTGTGACACAAGATATGCTTATAATAAAGGAGAAAAGAGGGATATCCCGGGTCTTGTTGAGGAATGGCGGAAGAGCAGGATTGGCCTTGTGCAGGTTACCGGGGGAGAACCCCTTTTACAGGCAGAAACGCTCACATTGCTTGAGGCCCTGCTGAATGAAGGCGCCAAGGTGCTTCTGGAGACTAACGGGAGTCTGGCCCTTGGGAATGTCCCTATGGAGGTTATTAAAATAGTTGATCGAAAGACCCCCGGGAGCGGTATGGAAAAATTTTTTCTTGAAGCGAATCTTGGTTGGCTGAATCAAGGGGATCAACTCAAGTTTGTGATAACAGATAGGGAGGATTATGAGTGGGCAAGGGAGGAGGTTGTCAGGCTGTGCCTTTCATGTTACACGGAAGTTCTGTTTTCTCCTGCATGGGGAGGGCCGGTCCCTTTTCAATTGGCTGAATGGATTATAGCAGACAGGCTTTCCGTGAGGTTCCAGATCCAGTTGCATAAAATTCTTTGGGGAGAAAAAAGGGGTGCTTGATTGGTAAAAGGCGTTGACAGGATTATTCAAATAATGTAAAAGCAGTTTGAAGTTAATTCTGAATGGGGGTTCATTCGGTCTAAGCTACTCTTTTTATTAGATGTTGGGCCTTCGGGGGGGAAGGAAACAAAAAATGATTGATCTTGATTATTCATTATTTGCAGAACTTATCGGTTATTTGATCCTGTTGGTTATCCTGAATGGTATGCTTTACAAGCCTATTCGTAAATTGCTTGCAGAGCGTGCATCCCGGATGGCGTCTATTCAGAGCGACGTTGATAAATATGAGCGTAATGCTGAACAGCTTCTTAAAGATTTTGACACGAAGTTGGCTGAAGCTCGTTCAACCGGGCAAGGGGCAATGGAGAAGTTGAAACAGGAGGCCAGGGAGGAAGAGCATCAAATGACTGACGCCAGCAATAAGGAGGCTGATGCCAGGAAGCAGGAGTTGATGGCTGAACTTACATCGGAGATCGATGGGGCAAGGAAGGACCTTACGGCAAAAGTTGAGGCTTTTGCCATGGATATTTCGCAGAAGCTCCTGGGGAGGGCCATATAATGAAGAATATGAGGAAGGGTTGGACTGGTACTTGGTTTCTGGTCGTGGCTTTTTCTTTTGTGGCCTTTTTGATAACCATAGGAGGTTGGGCAGGGGCTGCTGACGAAGGGGCGGTGCATGATACTCCGGGTGTTGAATCAGTCCACGATACTGCCACCGGAGGAGGCCATGAGATGGCATCCCACGGTGAAGAGGGCGCCGTCGGTCATGGAGAACATCACGGGTTGAGTCACAGCCAGGTAATGAATTTTATTTGGCATTGCCTTAATTTCTCCATTCTTGTTTTTTTTCTTGTAAAATTTCTGCGTAAGCCGATTGCAGGCGCTCTTAAAGGCAGGACCGAATCAATACGGGCCGGATTTGAAGAGCTGGAGGCCAAGCGGGCTGACGCAGAGCGCAAATATGCAGAGTATGAGGCCAAGCTTTCCACTATGGATGAACAGGCTAAGCGCATACTGAAAAGTTTCACTGAACAAGGCGAGTCAGAGAAAGAAAAGATTATAGCCCAGGCCCATGAGGCTGCAGAGCGCATCAAGGCCCAGGCGGAATTTTATGTGCAGCAGGAGCTTGCTAAGGCAAAGACCGAGCTGCAGACCGAAGTGGCTGATATGGCCGTCAAGATGGCGGAAGATCTAATTCGCAAGAACCTGAATGAGGAGGATCATCATCGTCTCATCAGTGAATATCTTGAAAGGGTGGTGCAGAGAAATTGACCAATACAGTCATAGCTAAAAGGTATGCTAAGGCCCTCTTTGCCGTTGCCAAAGAGGATGGGAAGTTAGAGGCCTATGGTGAGGCGTTGAAGGACATAGACGCCTTTCTGGAAGGAAGTCCTGACGTAGAGGCCGCTCTTGT
The DNA here is from genome assembly GCA_003645605.1 of Thermodesulfobacteriota bacterium. Taxonomy (GTDB): domain Bacteria; phylum Desulfobacterota; class Dissulfuribacteria; order Dissulfuribacterales; family UBA3076; genus UBA3076. The sequence continues at coordinate 5,140 of QNAY01000038.1, read as the reverse complement.
GAGTCCGGTGTTTCCGGCTGACATTAAACAAACAGTCCTGGAGGAGATTATCAAGGCGGCAGGGGTGGAAGATGCTCTTGCAATTTTTTTGCGGCTTCTGGTGGAGCGCGGCAGAATACAGTACTTGAGGATGATTGTGAGTTGTTTCCGGGAGTTCATGGATGAAGAGACCGGAGTAGTGCGGGCCGTGGTCCGCTCCGCGGTTCCTTTGCCTGCAGATCTGAGGGATAAATTTTCAGAGGTCTTGGCAAAGGTCACCGGCAAACAGGTTACTTTACAGATAGAGGAAGATCCCGCCATAGTTGGCGGTGTAGTTGCCCATATAGGCGATATGGTTCTGGATGGCAGTATCAGGAGCCAGCTACAAAGTATCAGAGAATCCATAGGAAGGGGTGAGCTGGGATAATGGCACAGATAAAAGCGCAAGAAATTAGTGACATCATAAAGAAGCAGATTCAGGACTATGAAAAGACAATTGATCTGGCAGAGACAGGTACGGTCCTGTCGGTCGGTGATAATGTCGCCCGTGTTTATGGCGTACGCAACTGCATGGCCATGGAGCTTTTGGAGTTTCCTGGCGGCATTATGGGTATTGCCCTGAACCTTGAAGAGGACAATGTCGGTGTCGCCGTTATGGGTGACGTCAGGGGAATCAAAGAGGGTGACCTGGTTAAGAGGACAGCCAGAATCGCCGAGGTGCCTGTGGGTGATGCCATGCTTGGCCGTGTCGTCGATGCCCTTGGCGCCCCGATCGACGGACAGGGTCCGATCGACGCAAAAGACTTTAGCCGTGTTGAGATGAAGGCCCCTGGTGTGATCGACAGGAAAGGCGTTCACGAGCCATGCTATACTGGTCTAAAAGCAGTTGACGCCATGACGCCTGTGGGCAAAGGCCAGCGTGAACTTATTATTGGCGACCGCCAGATTGGGAAGACGGCCATTTGCGTGGACGCAATTATCGCACAGAAAGAAACAGATGTGTACTGCATATATGTTGCCTGCGGGCAGAAGCAGGCTACGGTGGCCCTGGTTGCCGAGGCCCTGCGCCGTCACGGGGCAATGGAGTATACTACTATCGTCGCTGCAAGCGCCAGTGAGCCTGCATCGCTCCAATATATAGCTGCATTCTCCGGTTGCGCTATGGGCGAATACTTCCGCGACCGGGGGAAACATGCCCTTATTCTCTATGATGACTTGTCAAAGCAGGCGGTATCTTACCGTGAGCTTTCATTGCTGCTGAGGCGTCCTCCGGGACGTGAAGCATATCCTGGTGATATTTTCTACAACCACTCAAGGCTTCTGGAAAGGGCCTCCAAGCAGAACGACGAATTGGGCGCAGGCAGCCTTACGGCCCTGCCTATCATTGAGACCCAGCAGGGTGACGTGTCTGCATATATCCCAACGAACGTGATTTCTATTACGGACGGTCAGGTCTACCTGGAGCCGGCGCTCTTCTTTGCCGGTGTCCGTCCGGCTATCAACGTCGGTCTGTCAGTGTCCAGGGTCGGCGGTGCGGCCCAGGTAAAGGCCATGAAGCAGGTCGCAGGTACCCTGAGGCTTGATTTGGCTCAGTACCGTGAGCTTGCTGCTTTTGCCCAGTTCGGCAGTGATCTGGACAAGGCCACACAGGCCCAGTTGACACGCGGTGAACGTCTGGTCGAGATCCTGAAGCAGCCACAGTATGTGCCTCTTCCAATGGAAAAACAGGTAACCATCCTCTATGCCGGCACAAAAGGGCATCTGGACGAGCTGCCGGTTAATGTACTTGGAGATTTTGAGAAAGAACTCTATGAATTTGTCAGCAATAAGCATCCTGATATCTTTAGCGACCTCAAGGAGAAGGAAGCTATAGACGACAGTCTTGATAAGAAGATGAGTTCGGCGATCAGTGGTTTTGTCACGGAGTTCAAGGCTAACCGTAATCTTTAAGAAGCGAAGGGGGCTGCTATTAAATGGCGTCACTGAAAGATATACAGCTTAAGATAGTAGGTATAAAAAAGACAGCGCAGATTACCCAGGCCATGAATATGGTGGCTGCGGCGAAACTGCGCGGCGCTCAGCAGCGTATGGAGGACTTCCGTCCTTATGCCGAGAAATTCTCCGGAGTCATGGGGGAGTTGGCAGGTGCCGGTATTAACCCGGATGCTTTTCCGCTCATGGCGGCTAGGCCTGTAAAGAAGGTCATGTTGATAGTCGTGACTTCCGACAGGGGGTTGTGCGGGTCCTTTAATGCCAACATTCACAAGGCTGCTGAAAAATTCCTCCAATCCCAACAGGAAGAGGGCCGCGAAGGTTGCCTCGCCTGTGTGGGGAAGAAAGGTAATGCCTTTTTTAAGAAGAGCCCGTTCGAGACACTGCACAGCAGTGTGGGCATTATGGACAAGATCCAGATGTTCAACGCAAGGCAGGTGGGCCAGGAGGTCATTAATCTGTTTCTGGAGGAAAGGGTGGATGAGGTCCAGTTGGTTTACGGACGTTTTATAAACGTGGGGGTGCAGCGTCCCACCATGAACCGCCTCCTGCCGATCAGCACGGAAGGCCTTGAAGAGGCTGAAGGGGAAGTGGCTGAAGGCCCGAAGGCTACATATACCTATGAGCCTGATCCTGAAGAAATACTTAATCATTTGTTACCTATGTTCGTGAATGTACAAATTATGCATGCCATGCTGGAAACCGGGGCGAGCGAGCAGGCAGCCCGTATGACGGCAATGGACAATGCTACCCGTGCATGTAAGGATATGGTCGAAGATCTTACTATGGTCTTCAACAAGGCTAGGCAGAGTGCAATTACCGCGGAGCTTATGGATATCGTTGGCGGAGCCGAGGCCCTCAAGTAGAGGGTGATGTGGACCGTTAGAGAAAAATATTCGGCGCCTGATTAAGGCGTCTCGGGAGGTAGGAAGATAAATGGCTAGTGAAACTGCAGCAAATATGGGAAAGATATCTCAGGTCATCGGTGCTGTTGTCGATGTGGAATTTGAACCTGGGTCAATACCGCCTATTCTAACCGGTCTGTTTGTCACCAATCCAGCCATAGATGATGAGGAAGATAATCTGGTCCTTGAGGTCGCCCAGCACCTTGGTGACAATGTGGTGCGTACGATTGCTATGGATACGACTGACGGGCTGGTCCGTGCCATGCCGGTGAAGGATACGGGTGATCCCATAAGGATCCCTGTCGGCAAGCCGACATTGGGCCGGATTATGAATGTGGTGGGCCGGCCGGTGGATGGATTAGGTACGGTTGATGACAGTGTGACCGCGCCTATTCACCGTGCATGCCCGGACTTTGTTGAGCAGGACACCACTGTCAATGTCCTTGAGACCGGTGTGAAGGTTATGGATTTGCTGGTCCCCTTCCCCCGTGGCGGCAAGATGGGCCTCTTCGGCGGTGCAGGTGTTGGAAAGACTGTTATCATGATGGAGATGATCCACAATATCGCCATGCATCACGGTGGTATCTCGGTCTTCTGTGGTGCCGGTGAGCGTACCCGTGAAGGAAACGACCTGTATCACGAGATGAAAGATTCAGGCGTCTTGCCCAAAGCCGCGCTGATCTATGGCCAGATGACAGAGCCCCCTGGGGCAAGGGCAAGGATCGGCCTTACCGGGCTTACGGCGGCAGAGTACTTCCGTGACGAGGAAGGCCAGGACGTGCTCTTCTTCATTGATAATATATTCCGGTTTACCCAGGCGGGTTCCGAGGTGTCGGCGCTGCTTGGCCGCATCCCCTCTGCAGTGGGTTATCAGCCCACACTGGCTACAGACCTTGGTGCATTGCAGGAGCGGATTACCTCTACGAACAAGGGTTCCATTACGGCTGTTGAGTGCGTGTATGTGCCGGCTGATGACTTGACTGACCCGGCCCCGGCCACTACTTTTGCTCACCTCGACGGAACAGTGGTCCTTTCGCGGGCGATTACAGAGCTTGGTATCTACCCTGCTGTGGACCCGTTGGACTCCACGTCACGTATTCTCGATCCCAATATCGTAGGTGAGGATCACTATAGAGCGTCAAGAGCGCTTCAGGTGACCCTGCAGAAATACAAAGAGCTTCAGGACATCATCGCAATTCTGGGTATGGATGAGCTCTCAGATGAGGACAAGCTCACAGTACAGAGGGCACGGAGGGCCCAGAGGTTCCTCTCCCAGCCATTCCACGTTGCTGAGACCTTTACCGGCATGCCGGGCAAGTTCATCAAGGTCGAAGATACTGTCCGTGCGTTCTTGGAGATCCTGGAGGGTAAACACGACGAACTGCCTGAGGCGGCGTTTTATATGGTAGGTGGCATAGAAGAAGCCGTGGAAAAGGCAGCCAAGATGGCATAAATGACTCTGTCGGCCAATAGAGGCCGAAGAGTAATAGTATCGTACAGCGAATAACCCGCTCTGGATGGTTGTGAAGTCACGGATGCGGGTCTAGGGAAAAGTAAATGGCAAATAAGATACTTCTGGAAGTAGTGACGCCGTCGAAGTTGTTGGTGAGTGAGGAGGTTGAGCTGGCTACTGCGCCCGGTGCGGATGGTGTGTTCGGCGCGATGGCAAATCACTCGCCTTTGTTGGCCACTCTTAAGATAGGCGAGATGCATTATCTTAATGAAGGAAATACGGTCAGCATTGCTTTAAGCGGTGGTTTTTGCGATGTGTCGAACAACAGGATGACCGTGCTGGCTGAAAGCGCTGAGATAGGCACGGAAATTGATATTGAAAGGGCTCTCAAGGCCAAGGAGAGAGCTGAGCGCAGATTGCAGGAGGCTGTGACACGAAAGGAAGAAATTGATCTTGCGCGTGCACAGGCAGCCATGGCAAGGGCGCTTACAAGGATCCAGATAGCGGGTCACTAGATTAGTAGGACCTCAATTTCATGACATAGTTTTGTACAAAGGGTAAGCTGCGAGCTTGCCCTTTTTATTTCGTAAGCGTTCACATGGCACCGCATCTGCTTTGTTGCCGGGTACTTGAAGTACAGGGAGTACGTCTGCGTACCCGTCGCCTCGCATCTGCGGCACCCTGTAAACGCTTACAATTCGGTGGGTTGCGTTCACATGGCACCGCATCTGCTTTGTTGCCGGGTACTTGAAGTACAGGGAGTACGTCTGCGTACCCGTCGCCTCGCATCTGCGGCACCCTGTAAACGCTT
>QNAY01000037.1 GCA_003645605.1 Thermodesulfobacteriota bacterium | reverse complement strand
TTTACAGGGTGCTGCAGATGCGAGGCGTACGGGTACGCAGACGTACTCCCTGTACTTCAAGTGCCCGACAACAAAGCAGATGCGGTGCCCTGTGAACGCTTACAATTTGTTCAAGTTATTTATTGTACGTTCCTAGGCATCAACCTCTACTGGATTTGTTTCAGCTACCTGTTCCCTGATTTCCAACTTGCCTTCCCCCATTAGAGTAGTCTTCAGCCAATCAAAAGCAAGACCAAGCATCGCCAGATCGTCTTCTAAAATTTTCTTCTTCCTTTCTTCCGAAACGATATATACGTTGAGGAACAGGCTGTCGAACACAAAACGACGAAATCGATCCACATTGTAGCAACCCATAAAGAACATCTGAAGCGTTTTTTCAGGAATGGTAACGAACGGACCCAGGGATTTGCGCTTGAGGATCATCTCTGTCCAGCCGATATTTGTCTCATCGTAGGGAATGATACCCTGGTCTTTACGCCATTCCTCTATTGTGAGTTCCCTGCCGAGATCATGTCCAAGACAGCGGCTTTCCTTCACCAGGGCAAAAAAATGTTTATCAGAATTCAGGTCCCTGTTGTGGAACATCCCGGCACTTAAAGGATAATACCTGCATGTCAGTGGGCGATCCTCATATATGCCGCACCCTGACTCAACCAGAAAAGGACAGGTCTTTTTCTCGTCTTCCAGCATCTTCATAACAGGGATCGGCAGATCTGTTTTCTCAATATATCCAAGGGTTGTATAAATTTGAAGAAATTCATCTGAAGATAGGCCCAGTCTCTGTTTCATGCGGATTACGTCGCATGGAGTCAGCATGATATGAGCATCCTTGCAGCACTGAGTAAAGCAGGCCATTTCTTTTTCACAGGCAAAGGTGAATGTGCTGTTAATATCCATTTGAACAGGGGCTATCAAATCATTTTTTCCTTTTTGTACACGCATAACTTGGCTTTCCTCACAATCCGAAATTGTAACCGTTCACGGGATTACAACGCACGTTTTACCGCAATCTACTGAACTGTAAGCGTTTGCAGGGTGCTGCAGATGCAAGGCGTACGAGTACGCAGACGTACTCCCTGTACTTCAAGTGCCCGACAACAAAGCAGATGCGGTGCCCTGTGAACGCTTACCCGGAATTTTACAAACGGCTTTGTATATTACTATAATCGCGTTACAGGGATAAACAAGTAGTATGCGGCTTACACCATTATTCTGTTTTATTGCCGAGGACAATTATCTATGGAATCCGAAAACAAAGTTGCCATTGTTACCGGTGCCATAAAAGGCATTGGCCTTGCCATAGCCCTTGAGCTATCCCGTTCAGAGGTTAAATGTGTTTTGCCTTATCACGACTGGCTGGACAGCCTTGAGAGTATGCATAGGCATATGAAGGAAACAGGCGTTGATTACCATGCCGTTCCGGCCGACCTTACTTGTCATAAAGACGTAAAAAGGGTGATTCACACCGTTCAGGACCGCTTTGGGCATCTGGATATATTGATCAACAACATAGAAAGGGGCGGTTGGCCTGTAGTTCACGGCCCGTATGTGCCGGAACAGTGGAACCTGGAGTTCAAAACCACTGTGACTGCTAAACGGTACCTCTTTGAGGAAGTTTTACCAATCCTGAAGACCCAGGGGAATGGAGTCGTGGTCAATATTTCCTCCATAGCCGGACTGGTAGGAAGAAGTGGACCGGCGGGTCTGGTGTTTAATGACTGCTACTCGCTGTCAAACAGGGCCATCCAGTCCCTTACTGAGGCATGGGCAAGACAGGGTGCCCCTGAAGTACGGGTCAATGAACTCATGCTGGGCTTTGTTGAGACGCGTCATGGACCGCGCACCAGGGGTTGGGAGGTGATGAGTACTGAAAAACAAAAGGCCATACTTGATCATACTCTTTTGCAGCGTACCGGAAGGGTTGAAGAGGTGGCAAAAATGGTACGCTTGCTGGTCTTTGACGCAAGTTTCATGACCGGGTCAACCATACGGATGGACGGTGGCTATATTTTGGGGGGGGATAAGGCGGTCTCTATGCCCAAGGGAGTTGTCGAACCTGGTGAACCCACCTTTGGAGGTCCTGTTTCACCGGAAGGCGCTGTTAAAAAAACTCGGAACAAATCTTAGACAACTGAAGAGGGTATAAAAATCCGCGAGTACAGATTTTGCGCATAACGATCAGTCATTCCGGCTATGAAATCACAGACCCTGCGCTCATAAGGGGTCTTATCGTCGAGGTCTACTGCTTCTTCTTCAAACATCCGGGTATTTTCCCGAACAAAGGCATCTTTGTTTTTTAAAAAATACTCATACAAATCAAAGAGGATCTTTTTGGCCTTTTCAAACTCATTATGCACCTGAGGTGCCCTGTATACATTGTCATAAAGAAAGGCCCTGAGGTGAACCATCGTTTCATAAAGACGAGGACTTATTGAAAGCTCCATTTCCCCGTTCACTATCTTGGTGCTTGCTATTACGTCTTTGATCATGGTCGAGATGCGGGTGGCGTGATTTTCTCCCAAGGTATCTTTACACTTTGACGGGACATCCTTTTCAGAGATCACCTTGCTTCTAATCGCGTCGTCCAGATCGTGGCTCAGATAGCCAATGACATCTGCTATGCGCACGACCCTTCCTTCAACGGTCATGGCCCACTTATTTGATTTTTGGGGAATAATTTCTCCAAAACCCTTTGAGTGCTTAAATATTCCATCCCGGACTTCATAAGTAAGGTTGAGGCCCCGGCCGCCATTCTCCAGCACATCCACCACTCTTAAGCCCTGACGGCAGTGAGAAAATCCCCCGGGCACGATCTCATTTAAAATAGTTTCACCGGCATGCCCAAAGGGAGTATGCCCAAGATCATGGCCCAATGCCACCGCCTCTGCCAGGTCCTCGTTAAGGCAAAGCGCCCTGGCGATTGTCCTTGCGATCTCTGATACTTCCAGCGTGTGTGTAAGACGGGTGCGGTAATGATCTCCCATGGGAGATAAAAATACCTGTGTCTTATGCTTAAGACGGCGGAAAGATTTGGAATAAACTATACGATCTCGGTCCCTCTGAAATGGGGTTCGGATATTACAGGGTTCGACAGGATAAAGTCTTCCCCTGGTCTCGCTGCTGAGACAGGCCTGGGGACATAGGATCAGACGTTCGCGATCTTGAATCTTTTCCCTGATAGATAGAGGTTTATTCAGTTTTTCGAGCCTTAGACTGGAATCTGCATACATATATTATTTTTATAATGGTAACATTTCTGGAAATCAAGCACGTTGCACTTTTTTTACTTCCTCGTGCCCTGTCCTTTAACAAGATTATGAGTCTTGCATGCGGCTCTCCAGTATATCCAGATATTAGCTACGGTGTAACAAATACAAAGACCGGTTGTAATCCAAAGGAAGGCCGGAATCGCAGTTTCAAACCCATAAAACACACAGCCCGGCACCAGCGACAGCAAGGCAACAGGTATGAGTATACGTCTTTTTATCCAGGAGATATCGATTTCTCCCGCTTGCATTGCCCACATATCAAGTCCCTGGCTTCCGAACTCAAACGCCACGATAAGGACCACCAGACCGCTCAGTTCTTTTGGAGCTAAGGGCATCAGAGCGAGTGACAAGAGCGGAAGCATTAACGAGGCAATAAGTCTTCCCAGGGCCGGCAGCCCTTGTCTCAGACATTCAGGAAGGCCTATAATAAAATACTGACTACCGGACACCAGGGTAATGCCAAGCATAACAAGACCATAAGTAATAATAATATGGGGCGGTCTAAGTAACAGTCCTACGGCAAGCCCAAATACAAGAAGGCCCAATGCCGTTTGCAAACGAGTTGACAGGTGACCATTCCTCCAATAGAGGACCGCCGCCAGGAATAGAGTAGCCAGCAAGGCACCGGACAGAAATGCTATAAGAACTGTTTTGTCCGGAAACATATCAGTCATGAAAATCAGGCCTGCTCCTATCATTTGAAGAGTGGTCTTGATTTTTGCAAGTTCAGTGACACGGAGCTGCTTTCTCGATGCTGTACAAAATCTGCGGAACTCTGTCACCAGGAATTCCCTTAAAAAAATGGGCCATATAATCCAAAGGGGGAGGATGCCAAAATCTACCAGGGGGATTAGGGTAACAGCTATAAAGATCTTGTCGGCAATAGGGTCAAGGAGCTTGCCCAGAGGTGTGCTACCGTCACGGCGGGCCATCAGGCCATCAAGATAGTCAGTAAGACCTAAGAGGGTAAAGCCCGCAAGGGCTGCGATCTTCGCCCTGATATCTCCGTAGACCAAGAAATACGGCAGGGGCAACAGTATAATCCGAAGGACTGTAAGGTGATTAGCACGGATCTTCATCAGAGATATTCCGCAAGACCTTTTTCCTTGATCTTTTCCACTGCCTGTTTAACCTCATCAAGCCTATTCCTTGGACAGACGAGTACCGCATCACCTTCAGCCACAATTACCATATCTTCTGTCCCCACAGCAGCCACCAGGATATCGCCTTCCGACATGAGCAGACAATTCTTACATCCAACAGAGGCGACCAGTCCATCAACGGCATTGCCGTCTTTATCCCTGGCTGATAGATCATAATAGGTTTCCCACACCCCCATATCATGCCAGCCACAATCACATGGAAAGACCACGACATTAGAGGCTTTTTCCAGAAGACCTTTATCCAGAGAATCATCCGGTATCAGGTCATAGTATTTGCTGACCATAGATGCTTCTTCCTTTGAGTCGGAGAGGGACCTGATATGTTCAAGGGACCCCCATACTGCGGGCATCCATTTTTTCAGTGCCCCAAACAACACCTTGGATGAAAAAGCAAAAATTCCGCTATTCCAAAAAAAAGTCCCTGATGAAAAATAATCGAGCGCAGTCTCTCTATCCGGCTTTTCGTGGAATGCCGTAACGTCATAGCAATTTTTACCCCTTATCTTGGTCCTTAACCTGCCAATCTCCACATAACCATAAGCAGGCTCGGCCCTAACAGGTTTTATCCCAAAAGTAACAAGGCAAGGATTATATTCTGCAAAGGAGAGCCCGGCATCCAGAACACATTTGAAGTCATCCTCATCCTCAATAAGATGGTCGGAAGGTAGAACTGCTATCAAACTATTGGGATGAAGGGACTCAATCCTGACCACAGCCCAGGAAATTGCAGCCGCAGTCCCCTTAGGACATGGCTCAATGAGCATATTTGAGCCGATAAGGCCTGGAATATTGGCTAATACATCTTCCTCTTGGGCCGGTTTTGTAATCACCCAGATCCTCTCCCAGGGAAACATGGGCCGAATTCTGGAAATAGTCTGCTCAAGAAGCGTCTCCCGGCTATGGATGCAGAGAAACTGCTTGGCTTTGTGTTGCCGACTCCTCGGCCAGAGCCTTGTCCCAAACCCTCCGGCCAACACCAGGGCATGATAGCATTCCTTGCTCAACGTTTTTCCTCCAAACCTGAAGTTATCATAACCGTTCATGGGATTACAACGCCCGTTTTACCGCAACTCACCAAACTGTAAGCGTTTACAGGGTGCTGCAGATGCGAGGCGTACGGGTACATAGACGTACTCCATGTACTTCAAGTGCCCGGCAACAAAGCAGATGCGGTGCCCTGTAAACGCTTACAAGTTATCATTGCTGCCAGGGCCGCTACCGCTCCAATGGCGGCAGTCTCTGAGCGGAGTGTCCTTCTACCCATGGTGGCAGTAAAAAAACCCACTCCCCTACATGCCAGAATCTCTTCCCTGGAAAAGCCTCCTTCCGGCCCGGCTATGACAGCCACAGGAATATTGTTTCCCTGGTCTCTCCAGGCAGAAAATAAGGAGCGCTTCTTTTCCGACTCCCAGAGAAGAATTTTTGTCCTGACATAAGAAACCTTTTCCAGGGCCTCTTCCAGGGAAACTACCGGGTTGATAGTCGGCACAAGACTTCCTTTACACTGCTTCAATGCCTGTCCGGCTATTTCCTTCCAGCGGACGAGATATCTGCCGGTTTTTTCAACATCTACTTTTACCACAGTATGTTGAGTAATTACAGGATAGATAGTCTGAACCCCAAACTCAGTCGCCTTCTGTATCATCCAGCCCATGCGGTCTCCCTTGAGCAGGGCCACAATCAGATTAATCGGCAGACAATCATTTTGCTGTTCTGAGACCTCCACAATATGCAAATCTACTTCTGTCCTATTTACCCGGATGATTTTTGCTTTGGCTACCACTCCGGAGCCGTCTATGAGTTCGACAAGGCTCCCTGGCCCTAAACGCCTCACACGCGTCAAATGATGCGCCTCCCTGCCCGTGAGGGTAAGTATGCTCCCTGCCCTTGAGAGGGTATCAGATGATATTAGGAAACGAGCAAGGGTCATCAATTTGCAAACTCAAATGTAAATTACGTATCTGACATGGATTTTACTGATAGTCCATGGCCATCTGTGTAATCTGCGAAATCTGTGGATTAAAACAATATAATCTCACTCCTGGTAATTGAAATCAATATCTCGTACTTCAGACTTAAGAGATTTAAGCCGATATAGAAAGAGCAATGTAATTAAACTCAAGACCACAAGGACGCACAGGCTCATGTCTCATCCATACTACGACCCTGACTATATCTTCCAACTCATTGAAAAGGAAGGGCTTCTATCAAAAGAGCAGATCGCTAAATTAACACCCATGCTCTCCATACCAAAACGGAAGGGCCAGGATCTTGTGCAGTGGCTAAATTCGTTGCGACTCCCCCGGGCGGATTCCCCTGATACTGACCTTGAAGAAGCAGATATTATTTCTCTTATTGCAAGAGATCATAAGTGGACGTTCAGGCGATTGGATCCCTTACGCCTTGATATGGAGGTCGTGACAAAAACACTTCCGGCATCCTTTGCCAAAAAGCGTCTGGTCCTGCCTCTTTCGTGGGACGATGGCCATCTCGATATAGTTTGCTACGATCCCGAAGATCAAGAGCTTCAACAGGATGTCGAGAGGGCATGTCAGGCACGGACTCGTATCTCGGTGGCTCCCCGCAGAGACATCGAGCGCATTATAAGTGAATTCTTTGACTTTAAACAATCCATTGCTGCCGCTGAAAATGTGCTCAAAATTCCAACAGCGGATATATCTAACCTGGAACAGTATGTGCGGCTGGCAGCTCCGGATGTCGCAGGCTCAGACAAATACATACACAAGGCAGTGGATCACCTTTTTCAATATGCCCTGGATCAGCGTGCCAGCGATATTCACATAGAGCCAAAGCGAACACAGTCCTGGATACGCCTTCGCATAGACGGCATTCTGCATACCATCTACCGTCTGCCCAGGATAGTACACGAACCAATATGCACCAGAATAAAAACCATGTCCAGGCTGGACATAGCGGAAAAACGCCGGCCTCAGGATGGTCGTTTGAAGGTTGCCTGGAAGGAGGATGAGGCAGAGGTCAGGGTCTCTACTATACCGGTTGCCTTTGGTGAAAAAGTTGTACTGAGACTGCAAAGCGCTGATATACTCTTCAGCGACTTAAACATGCTTGGATTCTCAGAAAAGGACCTTCATGCCTACAAGCATTTTATTCAAAACAGCCATGGCATAGTACTTGTTACCGGACCAACAGGAAGCGGAAAGTCTACAACGCTTTACTCTACACTTCGACACCTCAGCTCACCGGATATCAATATTGTTTCCGTGGAAGATCCTATTGAGATGGTTTGCGAAGAGTTTAATCAGATAGCAGTCCAGCCACAAATAGACGTAACATTTGCTTCGATACTCAGAAATATACTGAGACAGGATCCGGACATCATTATGATCGGGGAGATACGTGATGGTGAAACCGCCAGACATGCCATACAGGCGGCCCTGACCGGCCACCTGGTCTTTTCCACTCTGCACACCAATGATGCTGTTAGTGCGATTACGAGGTTGAAGGACCTTGGCCTTGATCCTTACCTTATAGCATCCACTCTAATAGGAATTGTGGCACAACGGCTTGTGCGTATGGTCTGCAAATCGTGCGGTAAACCCGTAATGATTCCGGAGGATCGGCTAAGGGCCTTTGGCTGCCAAGCATCAGAACACGCACAGATAAAAAAGGGCATGGGGTGCAACCGCTGCCGCAATACGGGTTATTGGGGCAGGGTCGGGATCTACGAGGTCTTCTCTGTCTCTGATACAATCAGAGAAATGATCACCTTGGAAAAAAATGAAGAAGCCATTAAAAAACAGGCATTCAAAGAGGGAATGAGGACACTAAAGCACGATGCTTGCAGAAAACTTCTCTCCGGGATAACCACCATGGAAGAGGTGATCAAAGTTACCTCATCTTAAAAGAAATAAAACCGTATTGATCCTTAACAATACAAACCTTTAATCCAAGTTCCTGTGAAATACCGGCCTTGCCCTTCACAATCCATTTTCCCAACAAGCTTATGGCCATATTGCACTACAACTTGATTAATTTTATCAAGCACTTTCGGAGTAAACAATGACACGTTATCTTTTAAAGTCTGAAGTGCATAATTGTAATCCTGATCCATGATTCCGTGCCCCAGCATTTGACGCAATATCCTATGATTATTTGCAATTTCCATAAGCTT
>QNAY01000036.1 GCA_003645605.1 Thermodesulfobacteriota bacterium | reverse complement strand
CATTAGGTCTTGATAAATCGATACTCACGGTATATATTTTAAATATGTCAATAGCTGAAGCAAAACTTTTCAAGAATGGTCGATCACAGGCAGTTAGACTGCCGAAGGATTTCCGCATGAGCGGCAAGTCCTGCTATGTAAAACGCTTTGGTGCCGGCGTACTCCTGGTTCCCAAGGACCGTGCATGGTCCATGCTCGAGGAATCGCTGAACGAATTCACTGAAGATTTCATGAACAAGAGAGACCAGGGCGAGTATGAGAAAAGAGAGCCCTTCCGCTGATGCGCTACATGCTCGACACTAATATCTGTATCTACGTCATCAATCGCAAGCCCCAAAGAACAATTGAGCGTTTCAAAAGACATCCCGTCGGGTCGATAGTTATCTCCAGCATTACCATGGCTGAACTCAAGTATGGAGCATATGCCAGCTCCAGCCCGGAGAAGAACCTTGGGGCACTGGCAAAGTTTACGTCCCCCATTGAGGTCCTTGACTATGGGGAGGTTGAAACCGACTACTATGGTCGGCTGCGCGCCTTCCTCAGGTCACGCTGCAAACTCATTGGCCCCAATGACATGCACATTGCTGCACACGCTCTGAGTACTGGTTGCATTCTGGTCACAAACAACCTCAAGGAGTTCAATCGTGTCCCCGATCTCAAAACAGAGAATTGGGCCTAACCAGCCAGAGGAAGCTTCTTCAAACAGTTATTTGGTGTCTAAACGAAAACCCACTCGAACGATTTATTGGATTTCGCTTTTTGATAAAGAATCTACCCCAAACGCAAACAATGGAGGAGAGAAAAATGCCTACCGTCAAAGGTCAAAGGGGACGTCAAAGGGGACGTTCGTTCCGAACGTGCCTAAAATCCTTCTTGGCCATAGCGTCTGTCTGAGACTCTTAGCACCATGAAATACTTCCTGCAACGCACAAGCGACTTGGTCCTAATCAGCAAGCCCTGCGCACGCTCTGGACGAATGGCCCCCTTCTACTTTCCCGTCAAGAACGCTCGGAACGAACGTCCTCTTTCGTTATGTTAGCCATTCAGGTTGAAGGCTGAAGTATATTGATATCTCGTCTCCTGCAATAATTAGCAGCCTTTCTTCCAAGTCATAAGTCTTTTTTTATCCCATTCAACATTCAATGTTCGATGTTCATTAGTCCATCCAGAGACTTCCCTTTCGTGTTTTCAATCTTTCGTGCTTTCGTGATAATTCTTTTCTTTTTCGTATGTTGCACAATCTGATGTCCTAACCGCACAGTATCGTCTTCAGTATCCAGAAGATAACAGAAGGCTGTGATGCTCTGGTCCTTGATGCCTGTGTACCTGGAATTCAGCAGGATCAGGGAGTCCAAGTCCAGATCGTCAAGAGTGATTGTATTTACCTGGTTGATATAGGAACCGAAAAGGGTGACGTCCGGAACAGACTCGTTGGTAATAGATACGGCATCAAATGACTGTCCGTTCTGCCGCCAATTGACGTTTCCTATCAGTCTGGCATCGTCCAGGATGATCTCCTGGCGACCCGGCCGGACAGTGGTATCAGGGATACCTGTAAAGTCCAGATAGGCCTGGTGGACCCGGCTCCCATTTGGGTCCATTTTGTCGTAACTGTTTACGGGTTCAGAGGTTCAGGGTTGCTTTTCTTTTGTTAACCTTCACTAACCTCGCGCTTTAAACTTTCAGCTTTGAGCTTTCAGCGCTGCCATGCCCAATTGGATTGTTGATTGATCATTGCTCTATTGTTCTATTCTCATGCCTTCTCCATTCCCTCCTGCCTCGCAAGCTTGGCGAGTGGGCAGGAAGAACTCACGAATCAACGGTTCAAATTTTTGGTAAACCCCGATTCTCTTAACCTATGAACCCTGAACCTTTGAACCTGTGAACGGTTACCTTTTGTCCAATGGACTGTCGCATTTTGTTTAAAGCGGCCCTGAACTCATTACCGTACTGAGGTCTTCGATCTTATTGTTCTTTATCCGCCATTCATAGATGTCCTGCATATCCTTGTATACCTGAAACATCTGGAAGAAACCGTGCCAGTGCGCATAATCCGGTCCGTTCATTGCCGAACCTTGACGGGCCCGCCTGCCTGTATGATGCCACAGGTAATACATAAGTTCCTGATAGCCGTCTCTCCATGGGTCTTTTTTCAGCAGGCCCTTGGCCTTCAGCTCTTCCTTCATCTTGACGGCACCGTCCCAGTACAGGTTGTACAGCGCCACTGAATTATCAAGGGTCTCCATCGTGGCATCGGTATGGCTTGGGCCATGGCAGTTGACACAGACTTTGCGCATCAGCTTATCACCTTTTACGCCATCGCCTCGAACACCGCTCCGGATTTTGCTTTTTTTATGCATCAGGTCCCATTTTAGGCGATCATTCACATTGTGAGTGGTCTGAAGCTTACCTATTCCACTCATGTGACAGACAGCACAGGTGGGCGCAGTGTAATCGCCGGGCTGCCAGGTGCCCGGTGCGCTATCCCATTCCCAGTGCTCTCCCTTGGTCTGGAACATCTGGCCGTGTTTACTCTCTATATATATCTCGATATCAGGATGGTCAGGGCCGAGATGGCAGCTCGCACATGCCTCTGGTTTTCTGGCTTCGGCAATGGAAAACTTGTGCCTGGTATGACATGCCGTACAGGTGCCCACAGAACCGTCAGGATACTTGGTCCCTACCCCGGCGGGCCATGAACTCTTTATGGGTTTCTTGTCCGGGCCGACCTGTACCTCCGATCCATGGCACATCTGACATCCGGATGTCTGTGGAGCTGTATTGCTGGGCGACCCCTGCTCATTGCCCATAAAGGCGGCGCCTTCGTTATGCCACTGCAATTTTACCAAAACTCCGCCTGCCTTTTCCGTATCATATACTGCCTTTCTTGAAAGATCGGCATGACCACTCTTGAGGAATTGCTCAACTTCCACGGGATGACAGCGGGAACATGTCTTTGAGGAAACCATTGGAGAGATAAAGGTCCTGGTCCCTTTGATCCCTTTACACTGGCCGGCCATGGGCGATTTTTTCTCCACCATATGACAGTCATAACAGGACACTCCGGCATGACCCATTTTGCCCAGCTTCCAGGATTCAATGATGCCAGGGGTCTCCTTTGCATGACATTCGATACAGTTCGATGCCTCTTCTGAGTAACCTCTCTTTATTACCAATTCCTTCTTGTCGGCAATATTTGGGTTTTTTGTCTCTGCAGCAGAGGTGCCTGCCAGTACTCCACCAAACAGGACGGCAAGGCACATTATGCTGATCCTGCTGAAATAATGTTTCATTTAGGCCTCCTTTGTATGCTATAGATTTTGCTTAAAAAAACTGTCTGCCACTTCAATCATGTCCTTGTGCCCTACGTGGGGATGACATTCCGCACACATCTTCTTTGTTTCTCCGCGCAGATAGGCCCGATGGGCAATAAACCCTCCGGATTTCATGCCGGGCGGGGTCAGATTATGGTGACAGTGCCGGCAGGCAGTATCAAAGGTGAATTTCAAACGGTTGTTTTCGGCATTTGCGTCCCAGTCAAAGTCACCCGGCTTAAATGTTAAGTTCCGCGCCACATCCCCTGTGCCGGTAATCGCCTTGGTCGTGAGATATTCGACAAAATCACCGTGAGGCAAATGACAATCCACACACTGGGCTGCAAAGCCCTGGGGGTTTTGGCCGCCATGAACCGATTCCCGCCAGGAAGCCCGAAAAGGTACCATGGCGTGACAGGTGATACAGAAAGTATCAGTATTGGTGGTCTCAACCATAAAACCCGATGCCAGTACTGTTACAATGGTTAACACTACTCCAAGGGAAAGCCCGATCAACAAGGCCTGCTTCTTACCGGACCGCTGCGGCCCTTGCTTTTTTATCATTTAATCACCTCCTTTCTTCAAGAAGCAATCAAAAGAACCTCTCGCAAAACGCATAAATTCTAATCGAGGGCAAGGCGCTGTATATGCACAGCGCCTATAGGATAAAGGACCTATTTCTCTGTCTTGGCCGTAGCCCTCATGATCACGGCGAGTTCCTTGATTTCACCAAGGTCCTGGGTCATCATGGCCCAGCCGTACCAATAGGCATAGTCCGGATTTACATGGAAGAAGCCCTGGTAGGTCCGCATCCTGTGCTTCATGTACATCTGGAAAAGGACTTGGTCTATATGAGACATCTGGTCCATATTTCCACCGCCGGTCCTCATGAAATACAGAAAGTCCGGATAGGCAAAGGAATAGTTTTCGGGTTTCTTGATAATGCCGTCCTTGTATAAGGCAGCTACTGTCTCAATACCCTCTGCCATTAGACGGTCGGCTTTTTGCAGCATGGAATCACCGTAAGCCAGTTGCTCTCTTGCGTACTTCTCAGAGTGACACTTGCTGCATGTCTTGATCATTTTTTCACGTTCAGTGAGCCACGCTTCCTCGGTCAAACGGACCATATCCACGGATTTTACTGCATCCAGGCGCGCGGTCGGCTCTCCTGTCTCAGGGTTCAAAACGCCAAGGGCCTTGAGGATAGTCACCCTGTCAGAGGCCCACTGCTTGTCCTCAGGAAGGGGAAGTCTTACACCAAGGAAGCCCCAGGCAGTCCTGTTGGTATGGTTTCCATCAGGCATGTGACATAATTGACAAGTGGGTGCTCCGGCGTTTTCGGGAAGTTCACCCTTTTCCTTTATAAAGTAACGGGTGCCGTGCTTTGCACTGCTCCACATCTCCCATTGCGGATGATCGTATCCCATATGGCACTGCTGACAGGCCCTTGGATCAAGGGCTTCTTTCTTGGAGAAGCTGTGCCTGGTATGGCATTCGTCACATGAGTTGTTCTGGTAACGATAGCCTTTTTCGCGTTGCTCCTTTTTCTGGGCCTCAGACTTGATCCCCATGTTGTGGCAGCCACCGCAACCCCTGCCTCCTTCCATCAACTCATCAGGCTCGGCATGGGTAATCGGCATAGCGTTCAAGGATGTCCAGCCAAAGTTGTGCTTGCCTTTTACAAACTGGTTGAATCTCTCTTCATGACACTGAGCGCAGACATGTTCATCAGGCATCTGAGCCAGTTTGGCATCCTCGGCCCCTGTGTGTTTGTCACCATGACAGACCGAACAAGTCACGTCCTCTTTACTGTGCTTACTTGATTCCCAGTCAGCTACCTGCCCGGGAGAAATATCCCTGTGACAGGTAATACAGGCCTCTTCAGCTCCGTTTGCCATGCCCGTGAAACAGATCATGGCGATAAAGCTCCACAATACAATGAACCATCTTTTCTTCATGACGCACCTCCGAATAATGTTTTAGTATTTCTATTTAACTGCAGGCAATAATATAAATAGGTACGGACAATTCCGGTCCTATGTTCAAAGTATAGAATTCCCATTTTTTGACAGGATCAACAGGATAAATGAAAATCATGAGATCCATGGTCCTGAGTGGAATTTTTTTTTAGAGATGTGTGTGCGGGGGAGGGAAGGGGGGCTACTGATAGAATAGAGTATGGATTAAGAACATACCATATGAAGAAAAACGCAATTCGTGACATAAAAACCACTATATGCCCTCACATGGTTATTCGTTTGAGTATTTAATGTAGATGCTTTACAGATATATTTTATCTTGAATCTATTAATACATATCTGTTATCACCATCAAACAGGAACGTCAATATGTTTTGAATCTGCCGAACCAATAATCGGACCGTATCCAAGACACTCTTCAGCATGCTCGCACCAGCTCGCGCACCCCTGGTTAAGTCTGGGATTCTGCATGTTGTGACCACAGCTTGGGCAGCGTCGCCTGGCGTCGTCTTTGAAAAACTCCACCATGCAACCACATTTGACGCAAGGTATTTCAAAAACATCGCAGGGCTTCCAAAACGCAGTATCCTGTCCTGGGCACATTGTTTTAGCCATAATTTCATCCGTATCCGTTCACGGGATTGCAACACCCATTTTACCGCAACCCACCGAACTGTAAGCGTTTACAGGGTGCTGCAGATGCGAGGCGTACGCAGACGTACTCCCTGTACTTCAAGTGCCAGGCAACAAAGCAGATGCGGTGCTCTGTGAACGCTTACTTTCATCCTTTAAATACGCTTACTAAATCAGAGAGCATGTTTTTTGAGAGATATTCCCTGGTCTGCTGATCGACCTGTTTGAGCAGATCTCCGAAAATACACCTTCCTCCATGACAAATAGGCTGACCCAGAAGACACTTCGTCTCTTCAAGCCGACCTTCAATGGCTTCGTAAATTTCCAGCAGACTGATTTCCCGAGCAGACCGTTTAAGGACAAATCCACCTTTAGGGCCACGCATGGAGCTGACGAGTCCTGCTTTGGCCAGCCGTTGCATGACTTTGGAAAGATGGGCCCCAGAACTCCTAAGTGTGCCGGCGATTTCCCTGCTCGGTACAATCCGACCTGATTCGCCGGCAAGAAATACCATTGCATGTATGGCCATAGAAGCGGCTTCTGATATTTTTATTATATTTGACATAGGCACTTCATGGTTTAATTAAGTATTCTGGTATTCTAATACTCATATACCTCTTAAATATCGTTGTCAAGGTATTTGAAACTAAATTGAGCAGTTAGCCATTAGTTTAATGATTACACAATGTTCTGCTATTACAAACTTTTACCCTGTTGAATGCAGCTTCGCTGCCCCCCTTGGGGATTCAACAGGGTGAACCCGTTGGGTGTTATTTCTAATTCCTGACAGATATTAGCCACAATCCGGATCCTGTATGATTCACTGAGAAAATACTCCGTCATGACAGTCTGCGTTTATTAAAAGCAGTAACGTTGCCGATTGAATTATAAAGGTTAGGTGGCTTCTTTTTGGTCACGGTGAATAAGCTTTTTGACCCTAAACCCATTTGGTAAGGAGGATTCGTAATGAAAGGGGTTATTTTTAATCTTCTGGAAAACCTAACTGTTGCTAAGTTTGGCGATGAAATTCTCGAGGAAATATATGCCGAAGCTCAATTCTCTGTGGATGCTCCCCCGTTTGTAGGATCCGAAACCTACCCGGATTCAGATTTGTTCGCTATGGTTACTTTACTTTCTGAAAAAACAAATCTGCCCATTGACGATTTGGTTTACGAATTCGGTAAATACATGTTCCCTGTTTTAGCGAACAAGTATCCTGTTTTCCTTGATAATATTAATTCACCACTTGAGTTCTTGAAAAGCGTAAACGATATTATTCACGTAGAAGTTAAGAAACTATTTGAAGAAGCCAACCCGCCAACAATCAAAGTCAAAGTTATAGATCACAATCAGGCAAAGCTCAGCTATAAGTCAGAAAGAAAATTGTGCAAACTGGTGGAAGGTCTCTTGGATGGGGTTGCCGACTATTTCGGGCAGAAAATATCTTATACACATCAACAATGTATGAAAGATGGAGATCCTGAATGTATTCTGCATATCGAATTCTATGATTAGAGCCTTTAGTGATGGATGAGATTAAAATACTCAAAGCAAAGCTTGAGCGAGAAAAAAAAGCAAAAGAAATACTGGAAGAGATGCTGGAAACTCGCACAAGGAGTTTGTATTTGGCTAAACAGGAAGCCGAGACAGCTAATCGGGCCAAGAGCGAATTCCTTGCCAACATGAGCCACGAGATTCGCACACCCATGAATGGGGTGCTCGGTTTTGCGGACATGTTGCTTGATACCGATCTAGATAAAGACCAAGCCGATTATGTAGACACCATCAAGAGGAGCGGGAACTTTCTACTGTCTTTAATCAACGATATCCTTGATTTTTCAAAGATCGAGGCTGGGCAGATGGATTTTGAGGAAATCGACTTTGATCCTGAGCTTCTTGCTTATGATGTTTGTGAATTGATCCGCCCGAGGATTGATTCGAAACAGATTGAGATCCTATGCCATATAGGGGATAACCTTCCTTCGTTAATTAAAGGAGATCCGGGACGGTTTCGGCAAGTCTTGACCAATTTGATGGGCAATGCTTCCAAGTTTACCGAGTCCGGTGAGATAGAACTCTCGCTTGATATTGAAGAGGAAAAGGATGACCGGATAATACTTCATGCTACTATACGGGATACAGGCATCGGCATCCCTGAGGACAAATTGGCCACTATCTTCAAGCCCTTTCAGCAGGCAGACGGTTCAACCACAAGAAAATATGGCGGTACCGGTTTGGGTCTATCCATATGCAAGAAAATATCAGAGCTTATGCATGGCGATATCTGGGCGGAAAGCCCTTTGGATTGTCGATTGTTGATTGATGATTGTCGATTGAAAGACAAACCCAAAGACAAACTCAAGGCCGAGGACAATCTTCAACCTTTACTAGCCAATCAACGAGCAACGAGCAACCAGTCCCACGGGAGCATTTTTCACTTTACTGCATTGTTTAAAAAAGCTGAAAAGAAAGACGCTAGGAGAGTTACCCGTGTTTCACTCTCTGATAAAAAGGTTCTTATCGCCGATGATAACCAGAGAAACCTGGACATATTAACGCACGTTTTAGACTCAGTAGGCATGCGGGTAGTTGCACTGAGAAATGGTGAAGAAGTCATTCCAACTTTAGAAGAGGCCCTGGCGACTAAGGATTTCTTTGACTTTGCTATCATTGACATCCAAATGCCCGGCATTAGCGGGCATGAAGTAGCAAAACAGATTCGCAATT
>QNAY01000390.1 GCA_003645605.1 Thermodesulfobacteriota bacterium | reverse complement strand
ACCCCTCTTTTTGTCATTTCGACCGTAGGGAGAAATCTTTAATGCCTGTATTTTCAGTATGATAAGATTTCTCGCTTTGCTCGAAATGACAGTTTTGGTTAGTTTTCGTTCAGACACTATATATTAAGGCTTTTTGGGAAGTGGATATTAGCCCAAGTACCTTAAATAACAAATTAATTTATAGTTAGTGATAGTTGTTGTCAAATACTTTCAAACAAGCTCTGGCGCTCGGAGTCTGTAAGGATCAGATGTCTAAGCAGCCTCTTCACTCCATGGCGGGATTCAGTAACAACCAACGTAAAACCAAGGTTGACAATCATGGATTCCGGTATTTATTTATTGGAATGAATTCCATAGATTACAATGACTTTTTCGAAAATGCGCTTAAGGATGCAATAACCGCCCACAAGGAAAGCCTTGAGTCGTGCGGCCAAAAGCTCATTGAGCTTTCGCAATGGACCTGCAGGGCCTTTGAGAACAATGGCAAGATTATCCTCTTTGGAAACGGGGGAAGTGCTGCTGATGCTCAACATATAGCAGCAGAATTTGTAAACCGTTTCCGCCTGGAGAGAAAACCACTTCCTGCCATTGCCCTTACTACAGATACATCTATCCTTACTGCGATATCAAACGACTACGACTTTAGCCAGATATTCTCCAAACAGGTCCAGGCCCTTGCCGGACCGATGGACGTAGTCCTGGGAATCAGCACTAGCGGACATTCACCCAATGTGCTAAAAGCCCTTTCCGTTGCCAGGGGAATAGGGGCAAAAACCGTGGGTATTACCGGGGGAAATGGCGGAAAGATGGATCAGTGTTCTGATTTGGTCATATGTGCGGCATCATCCGATACCCCTCGGATTCAGGAGGTCCATATCTTTTTTGGGCACCTGTTATGCGACCTTGTGGAGCGACAAATTTTTAGTTCGCTATAACTTAGATATGAGCTATCCTGAACCAATAGATCTCTCCGGCCTCAAGACCTATTCACTCTATGATCGTCCCAGTAAGGTTACAGTCTCTGACTTTGCACAACCGGTTTCTTCCGGCCTCAAATTAAAGGATTTTTTGGAGTTACTCCCCAACCAGTTGGCTGCAAAAGATTTTAAGGCCGTGGTCCGGGCGGTTTGCACCGCAGTACGTAATGAACGTATGGTCTTGCTCGCCATGGGTGCCCATGTAATAAAGGTGGGATTAAATCCCATACTGATAGAACTCATGGAGCGCGGGATTCTTTCAGGCATTGCATTGAACGGAGCGGGAATTATTCATGACTCAGAGATAGCCATGGCCGGCAAGACTTCTGAGGACGTGGCGTCAGTTCTTGGTGAAGGGCAATTCGGGGCAGCCAAGGAAACAGGCGAGTTTCTTAATCAGGCCATATGCAAAGCCGCTCAAAATGGTAAGGGCCTTGGTGAAACCGTTGGACATGCCCTGCTTGAAGCAGGATTTCCTTACAACGGTCAGAGCCTTTTAGCCAGTGCGGCCGGATTGGGGGTACCTGTGACTGTTCACGTCGCAATGGGTACTGACATCATTCATATCCACCCGAGTATCGATGGCGCCGCCACAGGCAAGGCATCCCACCATGACTTCAGGCTTTTTTGCAGTCTTGTAGGCAAGCTTGATCAAGGGGTGTTACTCCATGTGGGTTCTGCCGTGCTCTTGCCGGAGGTTTTTCTCAAGGCATTGACACTTGTCCGCAACCTGGGTTGTCCTGTAAAAAATTTTACTACTGCCAATTTCGATTTTATACGTCACTACAGACCCTTGACCAATGTGGTCCACAGACCTAACTTAGAAGGCGGCCAAGGATTCAACATCATAGGCCATCACGAGATTATGCTTCCCTTGCTGGCCGCAAGTATCCTGGATAGCTTGGAAGAGAAAAGCTGATGAGCTGATGAGCTGGTGAGCTGATAAGCCAATCGGCTTAATAGCTCGCCCGAAGGGCGCTAAGTTTATTATGGAGGAAATTTATAATGCCTATTTTTGAGTATGTATGCACTGCCTGCGGAGAGGATTTTGAGGAACTTGTCCTTGGGTCCAGGACCGATGTCAAGTGTCCCAAGTGTGGCTCTTTAGATGCACAAAAAAAGGTTTCAGCCTTTGCTTTTAAGGCTGGTCACAAGTTTGTAGGGACCGGGGAGAAATCTAGCGGTCTCTGTAACGGTTGCACAAGTTCTGACTGCGGCTCCTGCGGGGGTTGATGTGGGAATTAGAAAAAAACTGCGGCTTGGGACCAGAAAAAGTTTGTTGGCCCTTTCACAGAGTAACTGGGTCAAAAAAGAAATTGAGACGCACTGGCCTGACGTCAATGTAGATCTTGTAAAGTTTACCACCAAAGGAGATAAAATCCTGGATGTACCGCTGGCCCAAGTTGGCGGCAAAGGCCTTTTCGTTAAAGAGATCGAAGACGCCCTTCTCAGGAAAGACGCGGATATCGCTGTGCACAGCTTGAAGGATGTCCCTGCCGAACTCCCGGAAGGGCTTGAAATCACCATTT
>QNAY01000389.1 GCA_003645605.1 Thermodesulfobacteriota bacterium | reverse complement strand
TTGTGAAATGTTTTTGCGACCTTGCGGAAGCGCAACTCATTGGAAATCATTTCTGTGAGGTCAGTATTTATCTTGAAATGACTTACCATGAAAAACGCCAGAACACAGGTCAGACATATTGCCACTGCCAACACTACAAATGAATGTTTCAGTACCCCACGTATCCACCATGCCGGCAGACGAAATCTGTAATTTCTCAAGTATCTAAACATATATCAACATTACTTGCCGGTAGATTGAGGGCTTACCTGACGTCCCTCAACGACAAACCACCAGATCAATCCAGGAACTCCAACGACAATTTCACGAAAACGTTTGACAAGCGCTAGGGCAAAGGCTTTTTCAGGACTGAGGCCTATCATAACACCGATAAAAAGGATTCCGCCGTCTTGAACACCAAGGCCGCCCGGAATGGCAAAGGCGGCGCTCCGGAATGCCGTGCTCAGACTTTCCAGAACTAGGGCCTCTTGTATGGTGACAGGGGAGCCAACGAAATAGAAAAACAGCCAGATTTCACCTGATTTTGCGATCCATCCTGCAAATCGCCAGAATCCGCAGGAAACGAGTTTGTTTTTTCGACTATAGGCGTCTGAAATTTGTTGATCCAGATTACGAGCACTTCCAATAAAATCCATTGTTTCCCATCTTTTTAGGAACAGATTAACACTCTTGGCACCGAGGGCGAAGAGACCCGCCCTCTGGACTAAAATGAAACCTGAAACCGCCACTAATCCTGCAACAATCCCCACAACAATCCATGAATGAATGTTTTCCTTCTGTGATTCTTGTATCAGAAGAATCAGACCGGTTACGGTAAACAGGAGTTGGGTGGCAAGTCCGATTGTAAAATCCACGACCACAGTAGCACCTGCCTTGGCTCTGTCCACGCTGTTTTTGCCTATTAGCTTGGCACGCAGGAAATGCCCGCCTATTTGTGCCACTGGCAGCAGTGTATTGAAGGCCTCGCTGATCCACCTGGCTGAAACGAAATTTGAGAATCGCGGAGTTATTTCCTTTTCAAAAAGTTTCAACCAGCCGAATGCATCTATTGTGATGGGTATGATACGGTAACCGGCTATCCAGAAGAGCTTCCATCTGACAGTTGATAGGACGGCGAGAATATCTGTGATGTCTTCGCGGACGAATAACCATGTGAAAAGGGTAAGGCCTATGAAAGAAAAAAACAGGGTGATTAAACGACTTTTGGACATCTTTTAGAATTTTGATCCATTTGCTGAAAATACAAAAGAGTTTATCTTTTTTATAACCGTTGTGTGGAGATTTTCCACCATCAATCCTTGACAATTTTACAGCCTTTGGCCATATTCAACAAAATTTGAATACAAATAGACGACTCTATCTCACCTGCCTTTGCCTTTGGGCACTTTCCATGGATTTTACAATTTACTAATATGTATTTTCATTACCCCACTCTGTTTAGGATATTACGCCTGTCATTCTCAAGACAACACTTTTCACTGCGGCACGCGTGTCTTACGTTCGTGTTTCTTATTCCATTTCTGGTTCTGCGCACATTTGTGTGGTTAATACGCCTTCTTGACCACATATTTTTTCCCGGTTTTCGAAAACAATCCTTGCAAACACCGATTTACATCATTGGCAATCCCCGTAGCGGAACCACCTTTACCCATCGTCTGATGGCATTGGACCAGCAGTTTTCTTACCTGAAGCTCTATCAGACGATTTTTCCTTCTGTGATCTGTTATAAGTTTTTTGGAGCGGCAGGTAAAATCGACCGGATGTTTGGCAGTCCTGCAGCAAAATTACTGAATGGAGTCAGCAGGAAGGGATTTAAAGGGTGGGAAACCATTCATCAAACCGGGCCTGAAAAGGCTGAGTCCGATGAAATGTTTTTCGTTTATGCCATGCTCAGTCCCTTGTTGGGCCTCCTGTTTCCGTATTTAAAAGACTTGGATGAGGCAACCTTTGTTGATTTTATGCCGCACAAAGAGCGGGAAAAACTAATGTCATACTACAGGGACTGCCTGCAACGACATATGTATGCCACCGGACCGGACAAAATACTTCTCCAGAAAGTCGCTCTTATTGCCGGACGTCTACAGTCCATTTACGAACTGCTGCCGGACATTCGTATTGTGCATTTAGTCAGGCACCCCTACGAATCCATACCGTCTCTGGTCAGCATGTTTGATGCGGCATGGAAGGCGCTGGATCCTCAGGCCAGAAAGGATGCACGGGCCAACAAGGAACTGGCTGATTTAATCTGCCGGTATTATACATATTTGTATGAATTTAAAAAAAATCTCCCAGAAAATCAGTTTATCGAAGTACGTTACGAAGATTTGGTTTCTGATCCTCACAGGACAATATGCCGGATCTATCGGGCACTTGGCATAGAATTAAGCCATGGATACGAGGAGGTCCTTGAAAAAGAGACCTCGAAGGCCAGGCGATACAAGAGCAGGCACCATTATTCCCTTGAGTCATTCGGCCTGAATAAAGACACTATATACCGAAACCTCAGAACCATTTTTGAGGT
>QNAY01000388.1 GCA_003645605.1 Thermodesulfobacteriota bacterium | reverse complement strand
TTTTACGTCCAGGAATCCCCGGACTATGGTGGATGTAGCCTCTTCTTCATCAAGACCCCGGGCCATGAGGTATTCGATCTCCTCCTGGGCGATTCGGCCTACGGCTGCTTCGTGGGACATATCTACATCCGACACGTGGGCCTCAAGCTCGGGTATGGCGTGAATCACGCCGTGTTCCGCCAATATCAGGCCTTGGCATTCAAGGTGCGCCTTAATATTAGCGGCAAGGCCGATAAGGTGTCCCCTGGCCACTACCCGGCCGCCGAAAGATATGGTCCTGGATATTATCTCGGACCTGCTTCCAGGGGCCTCAAGTATAACCTTGGCACCAGTGTCTATATCTGAGCCCTCATGGGCCACGATGACCGAGTTAAAACGGGCCATGGCATTTGGACCGGCAAGAGTGGCTGTTGGAAAAGTCTGGACGGACTTTACCCCTTTAAGTGATATATAATTAGAGAGAAAGACGCCGTCCTCCTCTACCCTGATACCTGTACGGGGCCTCACGTAGACATTTTCACCCCAGTTATGGACCATGGTAAAGGTAAGCTTTGCCCCCTTCTTGACATAAAATTCAGATATCCCAATATGCAGCCCTGACTTCAGATGGGGATGAGTGGAGCATCCTGTGATGATATGTAGCTCAGAACCCTCTTCGGCTATCACTATGTTGTGAACGCGCTGGGCTACGTTTTCATTTCGCATGTAAAGGCAGGTCTGAAGTGGATAAATTACCTTTTCACCAGGAAGGGCCCGAATAAAATAACCATTATCGAGTTCCTGGTCAGCTTCCCTGGTAAAAGAATCTTTCTCTGCTGATATCAGCTTCCACCAATAGTCCTTGAGGCCGTTGTATTTTTTGAACGCCTCTGTGATGGGAAGCAGCTCTACGCCCTGTGACTCACAATCACACTTCAGAACACTAGAGTTTGCCTGAACAAAGGTCCCTGTCCTATCCGGATTTGTGAGATCGATTCCGGTCTGCTTGAGTCTTTCAAGTTCTTCTTCTTTAAACTCCCCTACATCTTTTGGTCCTTCCACCTCAGAGGCGGGTGTGAAGGTCTCCAGCAGGTCTTCATCACTTCTTAAGTCCTTTGTATCGTAATGGTTTTCTGAATAATTCATATCTTAAAGCCCTGTTCGAATAAACGGCATTTGGCGCACTCTTCATAGCCATAATCCTTGATTCTCTCAAATATATCCCGTGGGTTCCCTTGGCAGTATATCTGTCCGTTCAGCATGACATGTCCCCTGTCAGCATTCACGTAGTTGAGTATAAGCCCGGTGTGGGTAATTATCAGACCGGACTTCTGGCGGTTTTTGCGCACTTCTTTTTGTAACAGCTTGCGGATCATCTGACATATCACATCCAGGTTCTCAATATCTACACCGGATTCCGGCTCATCAAGAAGCGACAGATCAGGACTTTGGGCCAAAAGCTGGAGCAGTTCGGATTTCTTTATCTCACCACCGGAAAAACCAAGGTTCACTTGTCTTCCCAGGAAATCCTCAAAATTATAAGCAAGAGCTAACTCGCTCCCGGCATCGCTTTCCTTGCTGTATAAAGCCAACAAGTTCTTAAGCTTTACGCCCCTCAAGGTAGGAGGGCGCTGAAAGGACAGCCCGAGGCCGAGTTTGGCCCTTTCGTTAATTGGCAGGTGCGTAATGTCCTCTCCTTTGAAGAGTATGCGACCGTGCTTGACCTTGTAACCGGAAAAACCCATCAAGGTCACGAGCAACGTTGTTTTCCCCGAACCGTTTTTACCAAATAGGCAGTGTGTCTCGCCCGGTCCTATCCGGAGGTTGATCCCTTTAAGGATCTCCTTGCCCTGTACTTCTACCCAAAGATCTTCTACCTGCAGCATAAAACGCCTGACCTCCTCAGTAATTTGCCTGAATTCCGCTGAAACCGGCATCAAAGTCAACGGAAAGAATGTAAGAGATATACCTTGGATTTACAAGAAGCTCTATCTGATAATTTCTGATTGACCAGCCAACGGCTGGAAATGTCAAGCTCATTGAAAGCGGGAGGAACTGCAGCTCGATGCGCTACTCAGACCGCCGGGAACCGGCCCTGTTGATGAACCAGAGCTAAAGCTCGACAGCATCTTCTCCACTTCCTCCGATCCGCACTCAGGACAATGAATCCCCCTAGTATCCCTGGATGAAAGCACAAGACTTTCGAAAATCTTGTTGCATTTCTTGCATGTGTATTCATAAATTGGCATAAGGAATTTGGCCTCCACGTTTTTTAATCTGGCACTAGCAAACAATTCATGTGTAAGTTAATTTGCAAAAGCAGGCTGTCAAGGAAGACTGCCAAAAGAGAGCAATTATTCACTCCTTGCCAAGGAGTGTGAACAGCCACGAGAAAGGAGAATAATCTTGGATAATAAGGATCAACTTCGGGAGATTTTGTCATCTGAAACCATTAAGGCTCGGGTACATGAGCTGGGAGAGCAAATCTCCAAGGATTACCATGGACGTCCTATGGTGCTCATCGGAATTCTTAACGGGGCCTT
>QNAY01000035.1 GCA_003645605.1 Thermodesulfobacteriota bacterium | reverse complement strand
TAATGTCTTTTTTGCCGTCTTCTTCGTTGCTCGTCGATCACATAACCCGTTATGCTCGCTCCTCGCGCCTTGAATACAACAAAAAATCCTGTTAATTTTTGTTCAACTTATTTATCTCCCGTTTCTAAACCTTTTTATTGTCTTCTGTTTTTGATGAACTGCCGGATTTGTTATCTAGAAGCTTTCCCGAATCGACCTCATTTTCAAGGTCCTTTAAACCGGACTTGAAGGCCTTCAGCCCCTTTCCAAGTCCCGCCCCTATTTCAGGAAGCTTCTTGCCTCCAAAGATAAAAAAGGCAATTACCAGGATGACCAACAGTTCTTGTGTACCTAAACCGAACATTTAAACCCCTCTTGAGCCTTTTGCGAAACTATTAGTATTTCAAATAAAGAATATAGTTCTTTAATCCTATAATCCTTCAATCCTGCACTCCCTACTGTGCTCCGTAACTATGTAAACCCGAAAGCAGGAAATTCACCCCGAAGTATGTAAACATCACTGAAACAAAACCTATTATCGATATATAGGCAATTCTGCGACCAGCCCACCCCCTGACAAATCTTGCGTGAAGGGCCGTAGCATATACAAACCAGGTTATCAATGACCAAGTCTCCTTTGGGTCCCAACTCCAGTACGTACCCCAAGCATCATTGGCCCAAACGGCCCCTGTAATTATGCCAAAGGTCAACCAGAGGAAACCAAAGACGATTGTCTGATGTATCAACTCATCAAGGACTTTGCAATCAGGTATAACACCTATAATCCCCTCTGATGCGCCACTGAATCTATTTTTAAAAAGGTACATAATACCTAGTCCGCAGGCAACAGCAAAAGATGCGTATCCAAGGAAGCACGTGACAACGTGGGCAATGAGCCAATTGCTCTTAAGGGCTGGTATGAGAGGCTGAATTTTATCTTCAACATTAGGGCTGAAAGATGCATAGGCCATGGAGAGGGATGCAAATGGAGTTGCAAAGGCCCCGATCACGCGTTGCTTTACCTGCCATTCTATAATCAGATAAACCACGATTGTTACCCACGAAAAAAATACCAGGGACTCATAAAGGTTTGAGAGCGGTGCGTGTCCATAACCTAATTGGTAAGACTCTATCCATCTGAGACCTATTCCGATTGTCTGAATGACAAGGCCTCCAACTGTGACGACCGTAGCCAGCAGCCCCACCTTCCGCACTCTGAAGATCCATTGTATCAAATAGAGCGCAGCAGCCCCCATGTATATGAAGGTGGTTAAACTGAAAAGATATGAGCTGGAAAAGGTCATTGCCGTGCTCCTAAACTGGAATTCAAAGCCTCTTCAATCTTTCTGATGTCTTTTTCAAACTGCAATTTATTCTTGTTAGTCTGACCGGACAGAATCACAGCGGTCTTGCCCTTCCGGCGACCTATCCAGAGCCACATACGTCTATGCGGGACCCAGAACACCACGGCAAAACCAACAATAAGGACTGTACAGCCCAACCATACTATCCAGACTCCTGGGTCTTTCTTGACTTGCAACCCTGTCAAATACCGTTGTTTTGCATTGGACAGGGAAATCCTATACAAGTCTTCACCCCGTTGAAACTCCTTTTTATTTCCTTTCAAAAGCCAGAAACTACCTGCTCGACCTTCCTTATCTCCAACCCATATCTGGGCTGCAGATCTGCCATGGACGTCAGGCATATACTGCATCAAACCAAAGCTCAGTTGTTCCTCCGGCCATAATGCCTTTTGAAACGCAGAAATAGTCATGGAACGTTCAGGGGTACCAGACTTGGCGACCTGCACGGTTACTTCAGGAATAGCCCGATAGCTTGCCTGGTAAAAAGTAACACCACTATATTCCATGGGATCATTAACAACGATGGACTTATGGAAGACCTCCTTATCATCATTTAATACTGTCAGGTCGGATCGGTACTCTTTTGGCGCTCCATTATCGTAAAAGGAAATATTAAAGCGATTACAACGAACTGAAAAGCCAAGAGGTATGTTCTCTCCCGTCTGTCTGTTCACAATATGATCTATTGTCTCCCCTTCCGGCAGCATGACGCTGCCCTTGAACCCCAGAAATAATCCTACCAGAGCACCGAAGAAAATAATCAGTATGCTGCCATGCAGACCATATACGCCCCAGTAGCTCCATTTTCCGCGTTCCGCCAGAAACAGCCTGCCCCCATCTACATCTGAACGTTTTTGGAATTTGCCGGCGACCTTTTTAAATGCTGAAATGATCGACTGAGTGGAATCATTATCCAGTTCCTCTTTTATTTCCCAGTCCTTTTTAAAAGGCATCTTTAACAGACGCCCGGAATCCACAGACAGGTTATCTCTCCTGGAAAGTTTAAGCGTAAATGGTAGGCGCCTCAGGGTACAGACCACCAGATTAGTACTAAAAAGCCCTAGTAAGATCAGATACCACCAGGAATGATAGGTATCATTTAAATGGAGGACCTTTATGATTCGAAAAAAGCTGGGGCCGTATGTTTCCAGATAGAACTGAAGTGATTCTCCCTGGGGTATAACAGTACCGACAATAGAGGTTATGGCCAGAATAATTAAGAGAAATACAGCCAGACGAACCGACGAGAAAAAACGCCAGATTGAAGTATCTTGATAGGTCGAGGATGATGCTTTCATAGAACGGATTCAGGTCATGGGATCTATACTTCGGAGTTATTGTCAGCCTTCATAAGGTTGTTATTTTTTATGGCCGGATGACGATCCGGTCTTTTCGTCCTGGCTGACATCGTCCCCAGTCTCTTCATTCTCCTTTATGGACTTCTTGAAATTGCTGATACCCTTTCCAAGTCCCTCACCGATTTTTGGCAGCTTACCAGCACCAAAAACGACAAGAATTATAACCAAAATAACCAGCAACTCAGGCATCCCCAACCCGAACATCCTCTATTCCTCTCCTAGAAGAAAAACTGTCATTATGTTAATAGCAGAACATAAAATTCTGTAACCGTTCACGGGGTTACAGCGCCACACACACAGTTTTACCGCCACCCACCGAACTGTAAGCGTTTACAGGGTGCTGCAGATGCGAGGCGGAGGGTACGCAGACGTACTCCCTGTACTTCAAGTGCCAGACAACAAAGCAGATGCGGTGCCCTGTGAATGCTTACAAAATTCTGTTTCAATGTACCGCTCAACCTATCCTATGTCAATCAGCGCAATTAGAGTCTGAACGGAAAGACCGTCCAGACACAATTTTGAATTTAAAAAAGGATGCCGGGCCTCATAAACCTAATTTTTTCATCTTATTAAGAAGAGTCTTGTAACTGACCTTAAGAGCGCGGGCTGCAGCGGCCTTGTTTCCCCCAGTTGCTGCCAAGGCCGCAGCTATGAGTTCTTTTTCCTTTTTCAAAACATGGCCCCGGCTTTCCGACCAGAAATTACTAGGCACTGGCTCATCTTCAGGAGAAGGACTTAAAAACGATCTGATGGAGCCATCAGTAATGTCGCCTCCTGTCAGAAGCGCGGTTCGATCCAATAAATTAAAAAGCTCTCTTACATTTCCCGGAAAATGATATTCCAGAAGAAGTTCCTTCGCGCTATCTGATAAACAGACCCTCCGGCCCAGCATTTGTTCAACCCTTTCAAGGTGATGGTTAACCAAGGGAATAATGTCGTCCTTTCTCTCCCTAATGGATGGAATGTGAATTGGAAAGGTTGTAAGACGAAAGTGTAGATCTTTCCTGAAAGAGCCCTCTTTTACAGCCTTTTTCAGATTCTTGTTTGTTGCCGCAATGATCCGGGCATTGCTTTTTGATTCCTGGCTGCTACCCAATGGCATATAACAACCAGAGTCTAAAAACCTCAAGAGCTTCGGCTGAAGAGAAAGCGGTAATTCTCCAATCTCATCCAAAAAAAGGGTCCCTCCTTTGGCTGCGGAAAGAAGGCCTTTACGTGTCTCGCTGGCCCCTGTGAAGCTACCCCTTAAATGACCAAAAAGCATTGAATCTGCCAATTCCTGAGGCACGCTTGCACAGTTGAGCCCTATGAATTTTTTCCGGACGCTTTGCTGATGAATATAACGAGCCAGCACATCCTTTCCGGTTCCAGTCTCTCCTGTAATAAGAACAGGAAAAGGTGTGGAAGCTACACGGTCTGCCATTTGCAACACATCAACCATCTTGGCTGATTCAGCCACAAGATCTTTGGTTCCCTGCAATGGAAACAGATTCTGAAAACGTTGAACAAGGGCCTCAAGATCCACTGGCTTCTCTAGGAAATCAGTAGCCCCCAGCTTTAAAGCCTCAACTGCTTTCTGGACGGTGCCATAGGCCGTAACCACGATTATCACACAGGAAGGATTTATCTGCCGGGCAGGCTTGATAAGACTCAGCCCCTCGCCATCCGGGAGCTGGAGGTCCAACAAAAGGCCGTGGATACCATCAAAACAGGCCTTAGCCTGTTTCAAATTAGAAGCCAGGTATGTATCATACTCATCACCCAAGGCCTCTTGAAAAAGGCTTGCCAGTTTTTGATTGTCTTCAACTATCAGGATCTTGTACTTCATGATATACTCAAGTTTTCGAAAAATAGTTGATCAGAAAAACAAGGATTTGGAATGATATTTGCTTTAGACTCAAATTTTCGAAAAATAATAGTAAACAGAATTAACAAAACAAGCTAAAATATTTTGGCTCATTTTCTTCTCACATATACATCAAGGAGAACAAATGAAAATTCCATGTGCCAAACGGCTTGGTTTTGTTGTAAGTGG
The DNA here is from genome assembly GCA_003645605.1 of Thermodesulfobacteriota bacterium. Classification (GTDB taxonomy): domain Bacteria; phylum Desulfobacterota; class Dissulfuribacteria; order Dissulfuribacterales; family UBA3076; genus UBA3076. The sequence continues at coordinate 4,051 of QNAY01000035.1, read as the reverse complement.
TCTCTCTTTTCTTCAACCCGCACTGACAAATGCCCATATGTATGACTTTACCTTGGTTGCTACAGCATTAATATTAGGGTCGCGTTTACATCTTACTAAAATTAGCTGTATGTTGCTGAAAGAGGGGGACCGCAACGATTCGTGCGAAATTGTTCGTAGAATCGTTGCGGTCCCCCTAATGGTACTTATCGAAGCTTGAATTTGCCTGGACACCCAAGTTGTGTGAAAATATAACGAGGATATTTTCTTTAGATATTGAATAGTTATAAGCAGATGACACTAAACGGTAGCTACGCTACTTTTAGACCTAGAAGGATGTCCCCCAGTTTCCCCTCTCTACTTAAAACTTGCCTGGGTCAACTCACGATTCGACGAATTGTTCGAGCCGAAGGGGTCCCCCAACGTGTGAATGCGCCCGTCGCGTCTTTACCGATCAGACAGCATACCGGACGTGCTCATCTGCTGTTCGTTTTAAACCATCGTCAATCAAGGTCTTGATACTATCTATATTGTCAACGACGTTCTGACGCAGTTGCTGATCATCCAACTCTTCATCAATACCAGGCATCCACTCTTGTACTTTCTCCATGGTATATTTCTCAAAATCGTTGGTATCACCATTGGTACTAGTTAGCCACCTTCGAAGTTGTTTGACGATCAATTGAGTATCTGCATTTTGCGGATACGAGGAAATACGCCCCAGTAAAGTGAGGTAACTGTGCATGGGGAAAGTTTTCGCAAGAATATCCCATTTATCGCTAGTTCCGGATTCCGATGCTGCCAAGAAACGCAATGGATAGGCGTGAGGAAATGCATCAACCTGATCCACAAGTTTCTGACGGTGTATCTCCTCATGCATACAGAGCACGACTCGTGGGTAGACATGCCCCGGGTCATTTTCCAATACATCTTCAATGTCTGACAGGGCCTTGTCCTTTATTTCCTGGTCCTCGTTTGTGTTGAGACAAAAGTCAGCACGGCTTATCAGTAAATTTTCCATAAAAGGAACGTCTTGTACTCTCAGTTCCGCTTGATGGCTGCCGTCTGATGTAGATGGTTGCATCACCTGGGATGGGGTCTCTTCTTGCGATTCCAATGCAACACTCGTAAGGAAGGCAGTTCTGTCGTCTAGGTCAAACCCCGATGCCTGAAGATCTGCAAACTCAGGCATCTCAAATTTCTCCGTGCTACCACCCTTGCGGGCATTGATAACCTCTCCTAATTTGCGGATATAATTGTTTATCTGAAAGCGGCCAGTAATCTTCTGATACAGTCCATCCGCCTCTTCGATCCGTCTCCAAGTGAGCAGCCAGAAGGCCAGATCTACCCTGCATACCACGTTTTCCGGAAACCTATCCATAGTATTACGAAACAGTTTCTCTGCTTCTTCTTTTCTGCCTGTGCGGGCAAGGAGCTTTGCCAGGGCGTTGCGGCATACCTCGTCTTTCGGAATTTTCTTCATAGTATCACGAAACAGTTTCTCTGCTTCTTCTTCCCTGCCTGTGCGGGCAAGGAGCTTTGCCAGGGCGTTGCGGCACACCTCGTTCTCCGGAAATCTCTTCATAGTATCACGAAACAGTTCCTCTGCTTTTTCTCCCCTGCCTGTGCGGGCAAGAAGATTTGCCAGGGCAGTGCGGAATATCACGTTTTCCGGGATCCGCCGTATGGCCTCCCAGTATACGACCTCGGCAAGATCGTCCTTGTTCAAAATTTCCAATGTCTGAGCCCAAAGGCTCCATAAGTAGGGGTTATATGGTTGCCAGCGGTTGGCTGCACGGACCAGTTCCAGCGCATCATGGGGAGCACGTTTCTTGAGGTGTTTTGCGAAGTTGCCGGCGCTTTTTACAAAAGGATTATCGTCTCCAGTGGCCTCTGCGTAGCGTTCATAATCCTCCATCAAGGAGCGTATATCAGGAAGCACCTGGCCGACAGGCTCCTTTTTGAGCCTCTGCAACAGCCGTTGCCGTCTATTTTTCTGCGGCAGACTTGTCCCGGTCTGTCCTCTTGTTTTTCTTGTACCTTCCACCTGTATGCCGGCCCCTTTCAGCCATGGATAGAACACAGGCCTTTTGTATTCCGACACCAACGGCGCAAGGATATCCCGCCAGGTCCCTGGCCCACGGGGATAGAGGACCTTGATAGTGCGCAATTGGCGTAGAAAGGCCTGTTTGTCGCTCTTGTTGCCCTTGAGTGTAGCGCCCCATTTGAAAAGTCCTGCCAGGAGTTCGGGATTGAGACGCCCGTCTTGCCTGCAGTTGTCCTGCGGCAGCATACGTAGGCCGAGAAGACCCAAAGACAGGTAATGTGAGGGAAGGATGTTTCCGGCATACTTGCAGAGACGGTACCAATCTTTCAAAAAATCCCTGTTGGTTTGTGTCAGCGCCATTACCCGCCACAGTTCTCCACTTGGGTCCCGGCCAGGCCCAAGGTAAAAAGAATCCAGCCAGCGTTGGAAGATGCTAAAGTCCCTGCGCAGGGATTCAGCAGTATGAGGCAGAGACAGGCGATAAATCGCGCTTAGTGCCTGGATAAGTTCCTCGATATAACTATTGAGTCCATATTCCCTGCGTCTCTCCGGACCATCCTTGCGACGCGAAACAAGCCAAGCGCCCAACGTCTCATCCAGTTTTTGATGCAGGGGATCGGTGGATTTTAGGCCACCGAAAAACATTACCAGTACGTCTGTTGGTCTGGCCCGTTCGTACGGCTCAATATCGGCTATACCGCGCAGTAATTCATCCAGGGCCATATCAGGAACACGTTGGAATTTTGTAAGCCAGGGATGTTCTCTTTTCACTGGTTCAGTCATGATCGTTTTCAAGAATATCCTCGCCAAAGTCTTCGATCCCTGTCTCGTAACGCAAGCAGAATAGATGCTCGTTACGAAGTCGAGCAAAGTTGGCTCCTCGATCAAATGGCGGAATAGATTCTGTTATCCAGCCCACCTTATAGATATGCTCCGAAGTGTAGTTTATGCGACGGTGCAGGATTTCACTTACCAATTTAGCACAATCAGAGTCTGGTTCCAATTGCAAAGTACGCCCATATTGGGCTGAACGTGGTGTAGGGAAAAAATGGGTATTGAGTTCTCCATCCAGTACAGTCGGCACGGCAAAGGCCCTCTTTTTCTGTTCTTCTCCCAGGCCATCAAGTACTTCTTTGACCCGGTAGCGCATGAGCGCTACAGGGATTGGATTAGATAGACCGTCGTAGTGAGACAGTCCCAGACGATTCCGGACGCGATGAGGCCAGTCCGGTGCTTGGATCTCATCATCCAGCTCATCAAAAAAGGCAGCGAAGGCCGGTCGATTTTGGCGACGCACACTGAGATTCCAATGCTCACAGAATTGGGTGAGGAATCCAACAGCATCTTGTTTGGCCTCCTGATCGCCCAATGTATTTCTCCATATATCCAATTGTGTGATCAGCGTCGTCAGGGCAATGTTCTGGCTATCCAGCGCCTCATGAAGATTTTCGACCCGCACCATGTATTGATTCTTATCCAGTCCAATCAACATAGCGTCTCTGTTGATATCTGAAAATGTCTCAGGCCACTGCTGAGTAGTGACAAAGACCCTGTTCCACAGGTAACGTTTGTGACTCTCCTTCCATCCTTTGAGTACTGCCTCTGGAGGCACGAAGTGTGTCTCATATGAGACTTTCCGGTCTATCGACACACGTTCCTCAAAGAGGTAATTGTGTGCATAAGCAACATTTACCGCATTGCCGCTGTGGAGAAGACTGTCCTTCAGCACGCCAAATTGGGCATTGTTTGATATCATCATGATTAAAATTTATAGCCCATTTTGATTGTTTTTGCTATTGAATTGTTAAAAAAATGCGACCTGTGCGGTTGGCCTTTAGTCATTAGCTATTAAGGATACCACCGAGATTGCTGCGAAAATGCACGGTAAGGATTTTTCTATTTAGAGACATTTGCGCTGTTTCTAACCATTGAATTTAACGATAGTTTTTGAAGTGTCCAAAAATACTTTACCCCAACAAAACTACCAAAACAGAGCGCTTGAGACGACCCCAAGAATCGCAAGAG
>QNAY01000034.1 GCA_003645605.1 Thermodesulfobacteriota bacterium | reverse complement strand
GATAAATAAGTTGAACAAAAATTAATAGGATTTTTTGTTGTATTCAAGGCGCGAGGAGCGAGCATAACGGGTTATGTGATCGACGAGCAACGAAGAAGATGGCAAAAAAGACATTAATTTGTTGACATCCTTCACGACAAGTCAAAAGTAGTTTACACTTTGTTGATCTTGTATTTTGGTAGTGAAATTTGAAACTCGAAATTTGAAATTGGGAAAAATACAACGATGTAGATGCGTTACCTAATTTCGAATTTCCAGTTTCGACATCGGCATTCAATTAAAGGCTAATCGCTCAATTTAGATTAAATGGAGACACGGGCAGACCGATGAAACATAACTTCGTAGAGCACCTTAACGAGAAAGTCATATTGGGAGATGGCGCCTTTGGGACCTATCTTTTTGAAAAAGGTGTAGACCTCACAAAGAATACTGATTTGCTTAACATCAGCGATCCGGACCTGGTATATTCCGTTCATGAGGAATACATTCGGGCCGGGAGCGAACTCATTGAGACCAATACCTTTGGTGCCAATAGTTTCAAAATGCTCAGGGTCGGCCATGAGCATAAGGTGCGAGAAATTAATCTTAAGGGAGCAGAGCTTGCGTGTCGGGCTGCAGGAAATGAAATTTTTGTAGCCGGATCAATCGGCCCGACAGGTGTAAATTTTCCACTTGAGAATGATGAGGTTGAGTCCGGCACAGTACAGGAGGCCTTTGTTGAACAGATGACTGCTCTGTTGGAAGGCGGGGTGGGTTTGTTCATTCTTGAGACCTTTACCTACCTGGACGAATTGCTTTTGGCCATTGGAACAGCAAAGAGAATTGCACCTGATATTCCAATTGTGGCCCAGATGGTCTATCCGTTCCACGGGCGGACAGCCATCGGCCTGGACGCCTTGGATTGTGGCAGGGCAACAGCCGCTGCAGGGGCTACGGTCGTTGGTACCAATTGCGGACGGGGCGTCAAGGCTATGCTCTCAGCAGTTGAGCGTCTGTCTTCCCTCAAGGATGCAGTTTTTCTTTCAGCATTTCCCAATGCCGGATTTCCTGAAATCGTAGAACACCGCATGGTGTATTCGACACCACCGGCCTATATGGCCGACAAAGTGGCTGAAATGGTCAAGTTCAGAGTCCGGTTGATCGGCGGGTGCTGCGGTACTACACCGGCCCATATCCATGAATTCAGAAAGCACCTCCATATCAAAAGACACAAGACCACACGGGTTGTAACCAGCGTGGAGAAATTCTCTGGTTTGACTGAAGAAAGAAAAGACTCCATCGGCAGTGGCGGAATGATTGAGAGCCTGAGATCCGACCGCATCCCTGTGCTTGTGGAAGTGGATCCTCCCAGGCATCTGGATATAGAGGGAATTCTCACCGGAGCGCGGGCCTTAGCCGAGGCGGGCGCTGATGCAATTACTCTCGCCGAACACCCCCTGGCCGTTCTGCGGGCGGATAATCTGTCCCTTGCACACAGAATACGTGAGGAGACAGGGATACAGACAGTGCTTCATCTGACCTGTAGGGATCGGAATATCTTGGGCCTTCAGGCACAGATTATGGGAGCTCATGTCCTTGGGTTAGAAGCCATTTTAGCTGTCACTGGTGATCCGGCCACCTCCACGGATCAGCCCGGTGTGAGTGGAGTATTCGATGTCCGCTCCTTTGGCCTGGTGCAGATGATAGATCAGTTCAACTGCGGGTTGAACATGGCAGGGGCCTCAATGAAAAAGCGGACCAATTTTTCTATTGGCGCGGCCTTCAGCTATCACCACGTCAATCCTGATCTTCAGATCAGCAGGCTGGAACGAAAGGCCGATCTGGGTGCACATTTTGTCATGACACAGCCAATTTTTGATCGAGATGCCGTAGAGACCATGATGGAACGAACGCAACATCTGGACCTCTTGATTTTCACAGGTATCTTTCCCCTCATATCTGCCAGAAATGCGGATTTCCTGCACAACGAAATCCCCGGCATTTCAATTCCCAGGAAAATTCGAGAGCGTTTGTGGAAGTATGAAAAGGTCGAAGACCAACGCAAGGCGGCCCTGGACCTAACCAGGAAGCTGATTGTCGACATCACTCCATTCGCTGGCGGGCTTTATCTGATCAGTCCTCTTAACAAATGGGAGATCCCATTGACGTTGGTACAGGAACTAAGAGCCTCCGGGAACTGACAGAGCTCAATATCATAACGGGCATGAGGTCTGATATTTCATCTCTAACTTCACTGATCAAACTGACTGTCAGGCGTAAGGAACTTTTTAAACCCGGAGCCAGAATAGTAACGGCGGTTTCAGGCGGGCCGGATTCGGTCTGTCTGCTGCACATTCTGTATTTATTGAGTAGCCAGTGGGGGCTGGGCCTTGCAGTGGCCCACTTTGAGCACGGCCTCAGGGGCCGGGAATCCAGAAATGATGCCCGTTTTGTAGAGAAACTATCCCATGATCTTGGCCTTGGTTTTTCCATTGAGCATGGAAATGCCCGTGCATTTGCCGGCAAAGAAGGCATGGGAATTCAGGAGGCTGCCCGGATCCTCAGGTACGATTTTCTGGAACGTGTACGTGCCGATACTGAGAGCACGTATATTGCCACGGCACATACTGCTGACGACCAGGCGGAAGAAGTACTGCTGCGGTTGATCAGAGGTGCGGGTCTTCCAGGACTCAGTGGAATTCCGTGGGTGAGAGATAACCATATAGTCCGTCCGCTGCTGGGTGTAACCAGACAGCAGATCCTGGGCCATCTTAAAGTCCATGACATTCCATTCGTAATAGATCAATCTAATAATAGCATGGCATATCTGCGCAATCGCATTCGCAAAGACCTCTTGCCGCTTCTGGTTGAGAATTTTAACCCTGCTATTGTTCGTACTGTTAATCGTACCGCAGAGATGCTTGCAGAAGATCATCAATTGTTGGAAAAGATGGCAGAAAAGGCATATAAGGATTCATTGTCATCCTCTTCCAGTGTGGGAGAACTGGGCTTCAGTGTAAAAAAGATTAAGGGGCATCCAGGGCCGATTCGCCGTAGGATATACAGAATGGTCCTGAGAGATTTAAGACTATTCAGCGGCAGGGTGAGATCCGACCATCTCTTGGGGATAGATAACCTGGTTACTACCTGTAAAGACCCTTGCGCCTCATGTAGACTGCCCGGAGGTGCCGTAGCCTTTAGAAGATATGAAGAGCTGTTTATTTCCTCTTCATGTCCGGAAGAACTGATTTTAGATTCAAATAGCAAGAGCTGTTCTATAAGCGTAACCGGACCTGGGCGTTGGCCTGCCCCTTGTGGAAAGGGATCTGTGGAGATTTCCATCTCAAATGTTGCAAGTGACTTCAGGTCCCGAAATAGAAAAGAGTATTTAAGGCCACTGTGGTTGAATCCTGAGGCTGTTAAGTTTCCTCTGGATCTCAGGACAAGAAGGCCGGGGGAAATTTTTTGGCCCCTGGGCGCACCAGCGCCTTTTAAGCTCAAGAAATTTCTGATCTCAAGCAAAATTCCCCGTGGGGTCAGAGGCTCTTTGCCATTACTCACCAGCGACAAGGAAGTGGTGGCAGTAGTAGGCGTTGAAGTCTCCCATCCCTATAGGCTCGTTCAAACAAGCGGAAAGGCCCTGTCCCTTAAGTGGATAAAGTAAAATAATTATTGTATTAAACTCGTTATTTTGATTTATTATGTATTTTGTTTTATGCTTAAAAAATATACTATTGTAGTGGAGGATTACTTTTGAACACCTTTTACAGGAACTTGAGCCTGTGGCTTGTTATTGGCCTTATAATGGTCTTTATATTCAATCTTTTTAATGAGCCCCAGAAATCAATACAGGAAATCCCTTACAGCGACTTTTTGGAATATGTTGAAAAAGGTGAGGTGACTAGTGTTGTTATCCAAGGAGATAAGCTTGACGGTACATTTGAGAACCAGGCGCCTTTTCTCACTGTAATACCTGTCCAAGATCCCGATATGATGCATTTGTTAAAGGAAAAAGGGGTTACTATCCAGGTAAAACCGGACGAGGATACACCTTGGTATCTGGCATTGCTGATTTCCTGGTTTCCCATGTTGCTCCTCATAGGCGTATGGATTTTTTTCATGAGACAGATGCAGACAGGGGGTGGCCGCGCCATGTCATTTGGTCGCAGCAAGGCCAAACTTGTTACTAATGAGAGTACCAAGGTTACTTTTAAAGACGTGGCAGGCATAGAAGAGGCCAAGGAGGAATTGGAGGAAATAATCGACTTTTTGAAAGATCCCAAAAAGTTCACCCGTCTCGGAGGCAGAATTCCAAAGGGTGTCCTTCTGATCGGGTCACCCGGTACGGGGAAAACTCTTCTGGCCAGGGCCATAGCCGGAGAAGCGGACGTGCCGTTTTTTACTATCAGCGGGTCTGACTTTGTGGAGATGTTTGTTGGTGTAGGTGCTTCCAGGGTAAGAGACCTTTTTGTCCAGGCAAAGAAGAATGCACCGTGCATCATCTTCATTGATGAGCTAGACGCAGTGGGCCGCCACAGGGGTGCCGGTCTCGGGGGCGGACATGATGAAAGGGAGCAGACGTTAAATCAGCTCCTGGTGGAAATGGACGGTTTTGAGGGCGCTGAAGGGATCATTTTGGTTGCAGCTACCAACAGGCCTGATGTATTGGATCCGGCATTGTTAAGACCCGGCCGTTTTGATCGACAGGTAGTTGTCCCTATACCCGATCTGGGGGGACGTGAAAAGATATTGAAGGTACACGTGAATAATATTCCGCTTGGACCGGATGTTGAATTGTCAGTAATTGCCAGGGGTACACCAGGGTTTTCCGGGGCCGATCTTGAAAATCTTGTAAACGAGGCGGCCCTTCTTGCGGCCAGAGAAAACAAAGAGACCGTCAGCATGGTCGACTTTGAAAAGGCAAAAGACAAGGTACTCATGGGCACCGAGAGAAAAAGCCTTATCATTTTAGATGAGGAAAAACGCGTAACTGCTTACCATGAAGCAGGACACACATTGGTAGCAAAAATTCTCCCCGGCACTGATCCGATTCATAAGGTGACCATCATACCAAGGGGTCGTGCCCTTGGGCTCACCCAGCAGCTCCCGGAAGAAGAGCGTCATAGTTATCCAAGATCATATCTTCTTAACAACCTGGCAATTCTCATGGGAGGCCGGGTGGCGGAAGAACTGATAATGCATGAATTTACCACCGGGGCTGGAAATGACATTGAAAGGGCCTCACACCTGGCAAGAAAGATGGTTTGTGAGTGGGGTATGAGTGACGGGCTTGGCCCCGTAGCATTTGGCAAAAAGGAAGAACACCCGTTTCTCGGCAGGGACTTTAGCCAGGTTAAGGACTACAGCGAGGAGACCGCGAAGAGAATAGATCAAGAGATCGTGAAAATAGTGCATGATTCATACAAACGCGCCAAATCCGTAATTCAAGAGGATATTGATTGCCTTCACGGTATTGCCAATGCCTTGTTGGAGAAGGAATCCCTTGATGCGGCGGGTATTGAACAAATAATGAGTAACTGCCGAAAAGATACTCAGGTTCAAATGGCGGGCGCCTGATACTATGAGAATTGCGCAATTATTCACTCCCTGCCAAAAAGTGTGAACGGCCATAAGGATGGCTCTCTCCAGTCTGGCTATAAAAGAGCATACATTCCACTGGGGTTCTCGCACATATATCATAGGGGTCATAAACGTGACCCCTGATTCATTTTCAGATGGTGGAAAATTCTCTTCTCCTGAAGGGGCCAGGCGGCAGGCGGCTTTGCTGGTTGCTGCCGGAGCCGACATCCTGGACATAGGAGGGGAGTCTACCCGGCCTTTCTCAGAGCCTGTTACTCTGGAAGAAGAATTGCATCGAGTGATACCTGTCATAAGGGAGATACGGGAAATCAGTGATTGCCCGATATCCGTTGATACTGTGAAGGCTGATGTGGCCGAAGCCGCGCTTTACGAGGGGGCTGACATTATCAACGATATCAGCGCACTGCGTTTTGATCCCAAAATGGCCGATGTGGCATCCGCCTTTGAAGCCCCTGTTGTACTTATGCATATGAAGGGAAGTCCTAGAGATATGCAGGTGAATCCCTACTATGAAGATGTGGTTGAGGAGGTCAAGGACTTTTTGGAAAAACGCATGACCTGGGCCAACAGCAAGGGCATTCCCAAGGAAAAGATGCTGATTGATCCCGGCATTGGGTTTGGAAAAAGTTTTCAGGACAACCTGGTATTGATTAATCGCCTAGAGGAATTTACTGAGCTAGGGGTCCCGATCATGGTGGGTGTATCGCGCAAGGCCTTTCTGGGAGCAATAGCCGGTATAGAAGATGCGGGAGAGCGTGACGTGGCTACTCTGGGTGCGATTGCAGCATCAGTCATGAGGGGAGCGGATTTGGTGCGGGTCCATAATGTTGCCCTCACCAGGCAGGTGCTCCGGGTAGTTGATGCTATTTGCAGAGAAAGCATTATCTATAAAACAGTGTAATGTTTGAGAGCATCACTCAATATATACCAATAATTCGGTGGCAGGATGTAGTGGACATCTTGGTAGTCTCCTACATCATATACCGTGTTGTCCTTCTTATCAGGGGAACCCGTGCTGTACAGATGGCAGCAGGGCTGGCTTTAATTATTGTGATTTATTTCGCAGCAGGGGAGTTGAAACTCTTCACTCTTCACTGGCTCCTGGGAACCATCCTTAGCTCTTTGTTCCTACTCATCATAATAGTGTTTCAGGACGATATTCGCAGGGCGCTGGCTCAGATGGGTCAGACTCCTTTTCCGAAACTTCGGGTAAAGACCTTCCATGCCCTTGAGGAGATTGCAAAGGCAGTAACTACTTTAACAGAGAACCGCACAGGTGCCTTGATAGTACTTGAGAGGGATGTAGGTTTAAAGGACCACCTTGAGTCAGGAGTGACAATTGACGGGCAAGTAACTCGTGCCTTGCTCTGTACAATATTTGACAAGGGGACTCCGTTACATGATGGTGCGGTAATTATTCAAAAGAATAGGCTTTCAGTGGCTGGATGCGTACTGCCCTTGAGTACGAACCCAACCATCAGCAAACGCCTGGGCACCAGACACAGGGCGGCTATAGGTATAACAGAACAGACCGATGCCGTAGTAGTAGTCGTTTCTGAGGAAACCGGCAGTCTCTCTGTGGCCATTGCCGGAAAAATTACCAGAGATATAGATCCCGGTACGCTCAGGCGTATTCTGCATAACGCCTCTGCACCTGAAGAGACTGAAAAACCATGGTGGCGAAGGAGGATAGCTTAGCCTGTGCACCGGCGAGATTCTATTCGAAAAGATTGGGTTATCAAGCTGCTCTCATTGGGATTTGCTTTGCTGCTTTGGTTCTTTGTGGTTGGACAAGAAAAGGCCGAGGAGAGCGTTCCCATTCCGCTTGAACTGGTAAATATTCCTGCGGGTCTGGTAATAGCCAACGACATTCCTTCTAATATTGATGTTAAAGTCTATGGCCCCCGAAGCATGATTCGCGCCATGGCTGCAAAGGGTGTTTTGAGGGTAATTGATCTTAAAGATGCAAAACCAGGCAAAATCACTGTCCACATATCACCTGATAGCCTTTCTTTGCCCGGGGCGGTTCGAGCACTCAGTATACAGCCCAGCAATGTTGAAATAGTGCTGGAGCCTCTCGTGTTAAGTGATTTTCCGGTAAGGCCTGTTCTAAAAGGTACGCTTGCCAAATATTACAAGGTCTTAAACACGGAAGCATATCCTCCGAGGGTGGTTATCTCAGGACCTGAAAGTGTAATAAAGGCAATGAAGGACGTAAGGACATTCCCAGTAAACCTTGACGGGGCTATGGATAATATTACCAGGGAAGTAGGTCTGGATCTTCAGGGACTCAATGTATCACCTGAAGAAAATGGAACATATAAAGTCACTGTATATATAGTGCCTGCCCAAGGGACAAGGCGCATCACTCATATACCTGTACAGATTGAAACCACCAAATCCGATATTTTATGGTGGCCCAGAATAGTGAGCGTGACTTTACGAGGGCCTATACTGGATCTCAGAGAAATCAAGGTCACAGATATATATGTTGGGATTTCAGTGAATGGGCTTGAGCCCGGCATTCATTCTGTGGAGCCTGAGTGCATTGTCCCCGGAGGATTCACGTTAATGGAGATCACACCCCAAAATATCAAGGTGAATATACCGATTGATGATTGATGATTGGCGATTGGCGATTGATGATTTGAGTATTGAAGAACTGGGGAAGGATGCCCTTTTCCCTGGTCCTTAATTCGCTTTTCGTCTGATAAAAGCAGGAATATCCAATTCATTGGTGTCTACATTACCAAGGCCGTCAAAGCCTTCTGTTTGTTTCACCTGATTCTTTATGTGGCTGGATATCCCAACAGGATCCTTTTGGGTGTGAGTTGTCGTATCATGTTCCAGCTTTATAGTCTTATTCTTTTTCGTGATAGATTCTATTGGTGTAACAATGTGCTTCCCAAAGGAATGGGCATCAGGCCCTATACCTGTGGCTATGACTGTTACCCTGATCTCTTCATCTATATCGTCATCAAATACAGTACCCAGGATGATGTTGGCGTCTTCATGGGCCTCGTCATGAATCAGGGAAGATGACTGTTCTACCTCCTCCATGCTCAGAGTAGAACTGCTTGCGGTAATATTCATCAGGATGCCCCTGGCACCGCTGATGGAGATATCTTCAAGCAAGGGATTGGCTATGGCCATCTGTACTGCCTCCAAGGCCCTGCGTGACCCTTTGGCAACACCTGTACCCATGAGGGCCATCCCCATTTCAGCCGTG
>QNAY01000387.1 GCA_003645605.1 Thermodesulfobacteriota bacterium | reverse complement strand
TACCCTTTTTACCCTTGTTAAACCGTTGATATATTAGCAATGTTTTGCGTAACTGGCTGATTTTATTCACCACATTGATTACGGTTGACGGGTTTGGGCATCACACAAATTACGGTTGAGCCACATTTATACCCCGTGAACGGTTACAAATAATGTTTAAACTTTGAATGAAGGGTTAAATTATGCGTATGATAATTAAAAAATGGGGCAACAGCCTAGCAACGAGGATTCCAAAAGCCGTAGTTGAATCCATCGATTTACACCTTGACCAAGAGGTCAATGTTGAGGCCGTTAACGGTAAAATCATTATCACACCTATTAAGGAAAAGAAGGAATATAAACTTGAAGAACTTCTTAGCCAGTGCAAGTCTGGATCAATGAAGCTCACCAAAGAAGATCAAGAATGGCTTAACGCTGAACCTGTTGGCAATGAAGTTTGGTAATGGTTAAAAAAAAGTATATTCCAAAACGCGGTGATGTTGTGTGGACTAATTTTGATCCTGCAGCCGGGCATGAGCAAATGGGTAAAAGGCCCGCCCTTGTTCTTTCTCCATCTCCTTTCAATAAGAAAATTATGCTGGCTATGGTTGCGCCGATCACAAGCAGGGTTAGAGGCCATGGTTTTGAAGTTCTGCTTAATGGAAAGATGATTAAGGGCGTTGTGTTGTGTCAACAAGTAAAGATGATCGACTTTATAGAAAGAGGCATTCAGTTTGCCGAAAAAGCACCGGACACCGTAACGAGTGACGCACTGGCAAGAGTCAGAGCGCTAGTAAGCGAATAAAAAATAGCAGCGACCGCGTGACCGTATTGCCTCACCCTGGCGACAATTATGATGTGTCAGAAACGATAGTAAGCCTGGCACAATTTCAAACTAAGTAAGCCGGAACCAAAAAGGTTGTGGTCTGATTTTTATTCCTCTGCTATTACAACCCCTTTACGCACGAACGTCCGTGCCGCATTAAAATGGGAATGAGGAATTAAGACGGGTGATGCTCTGCACGGCTTTCCGCTGACCGTCTCCGGCGTGATTTCCCTTTTGTCACCTCTTCCTTACCAAACAGCGCAGACAGTGCCACTGCGGGCCTGTCCGGAAATCGGATAATTAAGTCCAAAGACCCGCCCATGGCGGTAACGTAGCTCCGCAGGGTAGAGAGCAGCATATCCGTTCGGCTCTCAAGCCGGGATATGTTGTCCTGGCCAACACCTAACAACTCCGCCATGCGCTCCTGGGTTAGGTCCTGCGCCTTGCGCAGATCCCGAAGCGTCATTTCTTCTGCAATCAGCTCCTCGGCACGTGCCTCGATTTTCTCACGGCGCTCGGCCGTAAGACTGTTCATGATATTTTTTAATGTCTTCATAGCTTACCTCGCTGCGGCCCGAAAGTTTCAAGAAGTTTGGCCTGTGCCAGAAGCTCGTCTTGAATATCCTCGGATAGCTCCGCGAATTCCGGTTCAAATGCAGTATCAAACTGAACGGTCCATTTCATTTTTAAAATATGACATCAAGACCATATGTTGTCAAGAACATAATTACGCCAATAGCTCGTGCTCTATCTGTGCCAGGGAGGCCTTTTTTCTTCAGTCAAAGCGATAGGACATGGCGAAGACCTTTGTCGAGTTCGGCCAAATCTTCCTTTCCAAGAGACTCCGCACGTTTAACAAGACGAGTTTTATCTATTGCGCGTATCTGATCACAAACTGCTAATACCTGTTTCCCAAGACAGTTGACGGGAACGGTTAGAGGTGGTCTTGGCACTCCGGAGGATGAAAGAGGTACAACAATGATAGTTCGTCTTGCTTTGTTGATGGGTGTCGCTCCTACGAGAACACAGGGCCTTGTTTTGCGAATTTCAGAGCCTCTTGTCGGATCGAGATTCACCCAATAAACATCACCACGTTTCAGATCCTTCAATTCCGTCTCCTACTGTTGTGTCCCAATCGGCCATTTCTGTGTTGAGGGCTTCATCCGCATCTACCTCGCAAGCGCATTTATAAAGCTCATTTTCTCGTTTTTTTAGCTCTTCTTCCAGCAATTTGGCAAGGACTTTACTTCGCTGTCTAGTTGGAATGATCGTCCGCATTCGGGCCACCAGATCATCAGGCAAAGAAACAAGCACCTTTTCCATTTCGTTCCTCCATCAACAGATATAAGATATATTATATCTTAAAGAAGAGGTTTGCAAGGCTTATTACGGAAAACTAAAGGGTCAACCGGAACTGGTGTGGTAAATCACCCCCCTTTTTGTCAATTATTCCTTGTTTTACAGGTAGTTATGCCAATATTAAATATTGACATTTTTTTACCCTTTTTACCCTTGTTAAACCGTTGATATATTAGCAATGTTTTGCGTAACTGACTGATTTTATTCACCACATTGATTACGGTTGACGGGTTTGGGCATCACACAAATTACGGTTGAGCCAAAATTTATATCATGGACCTCAATAGCAGCAAAACGCATGGCCAGAGGAAGACGGCTGTTTGGGTCCCACACCACCCATATTTTGAAACCAAAAACGATCTCAAAGAC
>QNAY01000386.1 GCA_003645605.1 Thermodesulfobacteriota bacterium | reverse complement strand
GTCCTTATAAACGCCGGTTCCAGCACAGAAATACCAGTAAAGGCCATGGCATCCGGCCCGCTGTAATTAAAACCCAAAACATTTTCGTCCATCACAGCCACATTGTTCCACGGCTCCTTCTTGTGGACCACCAGCGATGCCTTAGCTCCATGGTGCTGATGCAGATTAACTACTCGGGCCAAATCCAGATCTGTTACTACATCTCCGTTTATAACCAGCAGGGGTTTGTTTTTTGAGATATGAGATATTGCATTTTTGAGTGCCCCGCCGGTTCCCAGTAGTGATGGTTCCACTAGTGTTACAATTTCAGCCCTGCCTTTATAAGACCCCACCATCTCCAGCACTAGATGTGCAAGGTGAAAGCAGTTGATCACAATTTTTTTGAACCCTGCCTCCTCAAGCTGGTAAAGTAACCTGTAAAGCAAAGGAATGTTTAATACTGGGAATAAAGGCTTGGGTAAGTGAAATGTAAGGGGCTGCAAGCGTGTACCCAGACCCGCGGCGAGGATCATGGCTTGCTTGAAGAAAGGCATACTACACAATCTGAAAAGCCACTAAACCTTTTTCTTGCCTTCTGTTTTTGATGAACTGCTGGATGTGTCCTCTAGAAGTTTTCCCGAATCGACCTCATTTTCAAGATCCTTCAAACCGGACTTGAAGGCCCTCAGTCCCTTTCCAAGTCCCGCCCCTATTTCAGGAAGCTTCTTACCTCCAAAGATAAAAAAGGCAATTACCAGAATGACCAACAGTTCCTGTGTGCCTAAACCAAACATTAAAACCCCTTTATAGACAATGTTGAATTGTGAATGTTAAATTGTGGAAGAAGATTTAAAAGACATATACCTTAATTCAAAATTCAACATTCAACATTTATTGTGCGCCGTAACTATGTAAACCTGAAAGCAGGAAATTCACCCCAAAATATGTAAACATCACTGCAACAAAACCCACTATTGATAAGTAGGCAATCCTGCGACCGGCCCAGCCCCTGACAAATCTTGCGTGCAGGGCCGTAGCATATACAAACCATGTTATCAATGACCAGGTCTCCTTTGGATCCCAACTCCAATATGTACCCCAGGCATCGTTGGCCCAAACAGCACCTGTAATTATACCAAGGGTCAACCAGAGGAAACCAAAGATTATTGTCTGATGCATCAACTCATCAAGGACTTTGCAATCAGGCATAACACCAATTATTCCCTCTGATGCCCCGCTGAATCTATTTTTAAAAAGATACATAATACCGAGTCCGCAGGCAACAGCAAAAGATGCATATCCGAGGAAACACGTGACGACGTGGGCAATGAGCCAATTACTCTTAAGGGCTGGAATGAGAGGCTGTATTTCATCTTCAACATTAGGGCTAAAAGATGCGTAGGCCATGGCAAGGGATGCAAATGGGGTTGCAAAGGCCCCTATCACACGTCGCTTTACCTGCCATTCTATAATCAAGTAAACCAGTACTGTTATCCACGAAAAAAATACCATGGACTCATAAAGGTTTGAGAGCGGTGCGTGTCCATAACCCAATTGGTAAGACTCTATCCATCTGAGGCCTAATCCGACCGTCTGAATTACAAGGCCTCCAACTGTGACGACCGTGGCCAACAAACCAACCTTCTGCACCCTGAAGATCCAGTGTGTCAAATAGAGCGCAGCAGCCCCCAGGTATATGAAAGTAGTTAAACTGAAAAGATATGAACTGGAAAAGGTCATTGCCGTGCTCCTAGGCTGGAATCTAAAGCCTTTTCGATCTTTTTGATGTCTTTTTCAAACTGCAATTTATTCTTGTTGGTCTGACCGGAAAGAATCACAGTGATCTTGCCCTTCCGGCGACCCATCCAGAGCCACATGCGTCTATGCGGAACCCAGAATACTATGGCAAAACCAACAATGAGGACTGTACAGCCCAACCACACTATCAAGACTCCGGGGTCTTTCTTGACTTGCAGTCCTGTCAGATATCGCTGTTTGGCATTGGTCAGAGAAATCTTATACAAATCTTCACCTTGTTTAAATTCTCTTTCTCTTCCTTGCAGAAGCCAGATATTACCAGCTCGACCTTCATTATCAGCAATCCATATCTGAGCTGCGGGTCTGCCATGGACACTGGGCTGATACTGAATCAAACCAAAGCTCAGTTGTTCTTCAGGCCACAATGTCTTTTGAAATGCAGAAATGCTAAGGGAACGCTGTAATTTATCGGAGTTGGAGACCTTTACAGTTATTTCAGGAATGGCCCGATAACTTGCCTGATAAAAGGTAATCCCCCTATATTTCATAGGATCATTAACAACAATGGACTTATGGAAGACCTCCTTATCCCCATTTAATACTGTTAAGTCAGATCGGTACTCTTTGGGTGCGCCATTATCGTAAAAAGAGATATTAAAACGATTACAACGGACTGAAAAGTTCAGAGGTATGCGCTTTCCAGTCTGTCTGTTTATAATATGATCTATTGTCTCACCCTCTGGTAACATGATGCTGCCCTTAAAACCCAGGAATAATCCTACCAGGGCACCGATAAAAATAAT
>QNAY01000385.1 GCA_003645605.1 Thermodesulfobacteriota bacterium | reverse complement strand
TCTGATAAGTGACTCTAGGACCTGAGAGAAAAGCAACGCGACCTCTCAATAGCAGCCCGAGATATGCTCTGACAGTGGGAATGACATAGGCCTCTAATTTTCCGTCGCTCCAGCAAGATGCAGATGAAAGAGCCCCTCCCCCTGCATAGTGTCCGATATTAGAAAGGATCAAAGCAGCATGGTTCTTTAGCCTGATTTGATTCATATTCCCCTTTTTATCAAAGAAACAGACATCCATCTCGGTCGAACCAAATTTGAGCATAATCGAAAGTATATATTTCAGGCCAACAGCAACATAAAGAAACTGATTCCATCTCTTTCCAAAATTATGGCAGAAACGTTTCATGCGTAATTGTGAAACAGATGCTACTATCCTTGCATCCAGGCCAAAACCTGCATATCCTATAAATTTAGAGTCCTCTCCGCATGACCAGAGATCCATTGCCTCAACCTTTCCATCACTAATCCCCGACCAGAAATAATCAAGGCCACCCTGATTCCATACTTCCCACCAGCCCAGGCTTCTGGCCAGATCGTTTCCTGAACCAAGAGGCAGGATGGCAAGAGGTGGGGGCCTATCAAGGCTACCAAGTATGCGTGCAATCGCTGATACGGTGCCATCCCCACCTGCAACCACAATCAGGTCACGGCCTGGAGCCAAAGACAGCACCTGAGTCTCCAGATGTTCAGGATCAGTGAAGACAATATGCTTGCGAAGACCTCGGACATGCAGGCCACGCTCTAGTTCAGCGACAATTTTTTTTCCTGCATGGACCCCGGCTATGGGATTTATAATAAAAAGACAATCCATAATTCCTTGCTAGAATAAGCTTAAATAATTAGATTAGAAACAAAAAAATGCCTATGGAACCTAATAATTTTCGCATTCTGGTAGTAGACGACGAAAGACCCTTGACAGTTCTCCTGAGCCGAATCCTCACTCGGTCGGGCTATCAAATAAAATCAGCCAGTAGTGGCATCAAAGCCCTTGGCGCAATTAACGACTTTTATCCTAACCTTGTAATCACAGATCTCAAAATGCCTGATATCAGCGGCCTTGACCTCTTGAAAAAGGTACGATCAGAAAAGCCGGAAATCGATTTCATAATACTTACAGCTTATGCTACTGTAGAAAATGCCGTGGAGGCTATGAAGGAAGGGGCCTTAGACTATCTTATAAAGCCCCTCAAAGATCCGGATGAATTGCGAATGGCAGTATCCAGAGTGGTGGAGCGCCAGACCCTCATGGCGGTAGACACTTTATGGAGAAACCAACTTGCCGAAGGTCTCCCACCTACTGACGTCCTCTTTGCCGGTATGGAGGAAGTCTGGAGAGAAATACAGCATGTGGCCAAGACAGACGCCACCGTATTACTCCAGGGAGAAAGCGGTACTGGGAAAAGCCTTGTAGCCAAAGCCATTCATCATTTGAGCGAGCGAAAAGGTCCATTTGTAGAGCTTAATTGTGCTGCAATACCTGAAACGCTTATTGAGTCTGAACTCTTCGGGTACGAAAAAGGTGCGTTTACCGGAGCGATTAAGGCCAAGAGGGGAAAATTTGAACTTGCTCAGAATGGGACCATATTCTTGGACGAAATAGGGGAAATGCCCCTATCTGCTCAAGCAAAATTTCTGCGAATACTACAGGAGAGGACATTTGAAAGGGTGGGAGGCACTACTACCCTCAATACCAGCGCAAGAATAATTGCCGCTACCAACCAAGATCTGATGGCAGGGATACGTGAAAAACGCTTTAGAGAAGACCTTTACTATCGTTTAAATGTTTTCCCAATCACCCTTCCTCCTTTGAGAAAACGCCTTGAGGCAATACAGGTGCTGACTAACTACCTTGTCCGATCTATATCTATGCGGGTGGGGAAAAAGGTCTCGGAAATATCAGATGATACCTTAAAGCAGATAAAATCCTACGAATGGCCCGGCAATGTGAGGGAACTACATAATGTCATTGAGCGAGCCATTATTTTAAGCCGGGACTCTAGGCTGACACTGCCTCCGTTAACAACCTCACTTATCGAGGTTATGCCTGTACCAGCCACTAAACGGCTTTGCACTATACGAGACCTGGAAAAAGAAGCCATTGAGACAACCATCATGGAAACAAATGGACATAGACGTAAAGCTGCGAAAATATTAGGTATTTCAATTAGAACACTTCAGTACAAACTAAAGGAATATGGTTTTCTAAAATAGATGGCATGGTGTTTGCAGTATTTGGATATATACGAACAATAATCAGAAAAACTCATTATCCTCCCAACCCTCCTCTCCCCGAAGGCCTTCTTGGAATTTTTCAAGGAGGCCTTCTTCTTATTTTGTCACATACTTCCCTGAGTAACCGTTTGCAGGTCCAGGGTTACCTTTCTTCCGTTGACCTTGCGAGTTAGGTCTCGGGCCAACTGCCAGGCCTCAATATTTTCAAACCGTTCAATTTTCATCGCTCTCTAACCTTGAGCCCTGAACCTGTGAACGCTTACAAATAAAAAAACGATTAGTTCCCAAGAGGCTCTCGAATTAGAAAT
>QNAY01000384.1 GCA_003645605.1 Thermodesulfobacteriota bacterium | reverse complement strand
CCCCTCTTTTTGTCATTTCGACCGTAGGGAGAAATCTTTAATGCCTGTATTTTCAGTACGATAAGATTTCTCGCTTTGCTCGAAATGACAGTTTTGGTTAGTTTTCGTTCAGACACTAAGTATCTCCCGGGGAATTAGGTCTGCCCGGTTCAAGAGTACTGCATCTCCGCACGTTGACTTTTTTCTTTCCGTCTTCTATGGATACTCGTTTATGGAACAGTATGTTGCGGCAGTTGAAGAGACTGCAAGTTTTTTTCAGAAAGAGCTGCCCTGGACCCCGGATGTATGTCTGATGTTGGGCACGGGGCTGGGGGGTGTAGCCCGGGTAATGGATGTTGCCTGGAAATCCGGCTATGGTGATATTCCCAACTTTCCAGTATCCACTTCCCCCGACCACGCTGGGAAGCTCCTGGTGGGTGAGATCGGGAATGCCAGGGTGGCCTTGTTTCAGGGACGATTTCATTTCTATGAGGGTTACAGGACAAGGGAGCTTACATTCCCTATTCGGGTAATGGCCGGCCTGGGAGCAAAGGTGCTGATCGGATGTAATGCGTCGGGGGGCCTTAACCTGGATTTTTCCTCAGGGGACCTGATGTTGATTACAGATCACATAAATTTGATCCCGGACAACCCGCTGAGAGGGCCGAATATAGACAGATGGGGGCCGCGATTTCCTGACCTTTCAAAGGCTTACTCTATCACCCTCAGAGAAAAGATTGTTCAAATAGCCGGGAACCTGGGCATGGCCTTGAGGGAGGGAATATTTGTGGCTGTTCCAGGCCCCAGCCTCGAGACCCCTGCAGAGACCAGGTTTCTCAGGATGATTGGCGCGGACGCCGTGGCCATGTCCCTGGTGCCGGAGGTAATCGTTGCTGTTCATGCAGGGATGGAGGTACTGGGGATCTCGGTTATTGCCAATGTAAATGATCCGGACAATTTTCAGCCCATCTTTATAGAGGACGTTATAGCTCAGGCCCGGAAGGCTGAACACCGCCTAGAACATCTTCTGGTAACTTTTCTGAAGGAGCACTTCAAGTGGAATCAGTAGATTTTTTAATATGTGGTGAAATTCTTATATCTCACCCGAATGGTTTCCCATTCTACGGGGGAGCAGTTGCCGTAAAAGGCGATACTATTGTTGCAGCCGGTCCTTTGTCTGAACTTTCAAAAGGTTTTGTTGCAAATAAAACCATTAACAGGCCATCCGGGCTCATACTTCCAGGACTCATAAATTCCCATACCCATGCTGCCATGGTCCTTTTCAGGGGCCTTGCTGATGACCTCCCTCTTAAAACATGGCTGGAGGACCACATTTTTCCTGCTGAGGCCAGGCTGACCTCAGAACTTGTGGCCCTCGGGACTGAACTCGCCTGCGCGGAAATGATACGGTGCGGAACCACAGGTTTTGTGGACATGTACCTGTTCGAAGACAGCGTTGCCTCGGTGGCTGACAGGGTAGGGCTCAGGGCCTGGCTTGGAGAAGGAGTATTTGATTTTCCGTCACCATCGTTTTCCTCCGGGGAAGAAGCCCTTAAAGAGACGGAACGTTTGATGGACAAATGGAAGGGGCATCCGAGGATCACCATAACCGTAGACCCTCATACGCCCTATACCTGCAGACCTGAACTGCTCCGGCGCTCACAGAAGTTGGCAGAGGCCAAGAACGCGCTGACAGTAATCCATCTTGCCGAGACAGAATGGGAAAACGCGGAGATCCGAAGACTCTGTGGGGATTCTCCGGTAAAGCATCTGGACAGGCTCGGCCTTCTTGGAGATCGGCTGCTTGCCATCCACTGTGTGAGCTTGAGCAAAGATGATATATCGCTTCTGGCCAGGAGAGATGTCCGGGTGGTTCATTGCCCGGAGAGTAACCTTAAGCTGGCCTCCGGGGTTGCACCTGTGCCCGAACTTCTTGAGGCCGGAGTGACAGTCGCCCTGGGAACGGACGGGGCTGCCAGCAACAATGACCTTGATCTTATGAGTGAGATGGATACTGCTGCAAAGCTACACAAGGGCATTAAAAAAGATCCAACCCTGATATCCGCCCATGAGGCCTTTTCCATGGCCACTACTTGGGCGGCAAAGGCCCTGCACAGAGAAGAAGACCTTGGATGCCTGCGTGAAGGTTCCAAGGCAGACCTGGTGGTGGTGGACATGGATCAGGTTCACCTCCGGCCTTGCTACAATCCGGTATCCCACCTTGTCTATGCGGCAAGAAGCGGAGACGTACATGACGTCATGGTGGCAGGACGCATGCTTATGGAAGACAGGGTGCTTACTACCATTGACGAAGGAAGATTGCTTGAGAGCCTTTCAAAGGCTGTGGGGGAGCTGGACCTATGAGCGCTAAGGTATTTTTGCAACGGATGGACTGCTGAAAAAATGAACATCGAACATCGAACATCGAACATCGAACGTCCAACATCGAATGTTGAATAGGAAAAAAGGACTTTATCCATACGTTTCGTATCTTATTAAAAGAACTTAGGGAGACCCTATAGATGGTTAAAACTCATTCAGCGTGTACCGTTGAATGTTTG
>QNAY01000383.1 GCA_003645605.1 Thermodesulfobacteriota bacterium | reverse complement strand
TCAGGACTTAGGCCTTTAGCGTCGCTGATTACCACGCCGGCCCATCCCGAAGCCTCGCCAATAATTGCCAGAGGATTATTGATTTCGTGGGCGACCCCGGCTGCTATCCTCCCTATTTCCGCCAGTCTGTCGATTCGGACCAGGTCTTCCTGGATCTTCTTCCACAGGGTAATGTCCCTGCACACTCCGACCGTGCCCACACTTTGGCCTTCCCTGTTTGTCAGGTTTATAAGGGAAACATTGAAATAAACCGTGCCTCCCTCCTTGTGTCGAAAGGGGATGTCCAACTGCACTGCGGGGCCATCCTGCCCGGAGGAGTCAAAAAACTCCTCAAATGATACAGGGTCTTCAGCTAAATCCTTTATGTAGGTACCTATTAATTCCATAAAGGAGTAACCCAGCACCTTTTCACCGCCCTTGCTAAAGGAAATCAGCATTCCGCCAACTTCAGTAGCAAAGATCATATCCTCAGAATTTTGCAGAATACACTGAAGATAGCCCCTGGTCTGATGTAACTCTATCTTATAACCGGCCAGTTCTTGCCTGGCCTTTTTCAGCTCGGTCTCCAGAGAGTTATTCGAATCCATAGATCTTGCGCAACTCGGCAATGGCATTTTTCATCCCGCGTGCCCCCATCCCATGGTGGTGAAGTTCTTCCAGTTGCTCTTGAAATTTTGCTTCCTGTAACTTCATTTTCTTCTCGTACGCTTCTTTAATGACTGCCACAAGATTTTCATAGTCAACGGGTTTGAGCAAATATTGAAAGGCTTCTTCGTGGCCACTCTCCAAAGCGCTTTCTATGGAACCATGGCCGGTCAATACGATGCATTGCAGGAATGGTTGGATCTCTCTAAGCCTCGCTTGCGTCTCAACCCCGTCTATCCCCGGCATCTTTAAATCGACAACTGCCACATCAAAATGCTCTTGTTTTGCCGCCTCGATAGCCTCCTCGCCGGAGAAAGTGGCCTTTACTGTATGGCCCTGTCTAAGAAGGCGCTTGGACAGGTATTCAAGCAAAGTCGCTTCATCGTCTACCAGTAAAACTCGAATAACTCGAATGGTTGATTGATCATTCATAGATCACTCCTTGAAATCAGTTACAAGTCCTAATTAAATTCGGTCAAAACATATATCTATTCGAAAACCTTAACTAAAAAATTTTTAGTATTTTCTCAGGGCATTGTCAAGGGAATTTCAGGGGCCGACGCCCCCATTTGCGCGCAGAGCCCAGGATAGGCATTAATGTCTTCATGGATGCCAGCTCGCCATATTGATGCGTTTTTCATGTTCTACTTTTCTATCATAGGCCTCGTTGATTTTTGTGATCAGGTCTTCAGTATCACAGGGTTTGCTCAAATAACCATAGGCACCAAGCCTCATTCCTTCTATGCCCGATTCCCGGGACGCATGGCCAGTTAGCATGATTACCTCGGTAAGTGGCTTTATCTTCTTTATTTCCCCCAGGGTCTCGATCCCGTCCATACCAGGCATAAGCACGTCCAGTATGACTACATCAAAATCGTGTTCAATCGTCATTTCAAGGGCGCTTTCACCACTTAAGCAGGTTGTTACATCATACTGATAGCTTATCAAACGCCTTGAGAGAAATTCCAAGAACATTTCTTCATCATCAACTAACAAGAGCCTGGGTTTCATCCTTTTCCCGTCCTCCGAAACTCAATACCATAGTCGCTCATTTTTTGGCGAAGGGTGCGGGGTTTAATCTCCAGAAGTTCAGCGGCCCTGGCCCTCTGCCCTTTAGTCATCTCTAAGGCCCTCAGAATGATGGTTTTCTCCAGACGTTGACGTGCTTTTCGCAATGGCTCAATAGGACCATGGGCTGCGAGATCAAAAGATGATGCGCTTGGATTATGTGTCTCTTGCCCAGGATTCTCTCCAGGATCAAAGGACACTACGTCCATAATATCCTCTGGAAAATCGTTTACATTAATTATCGGTCCTTGGGCCATCAGAAACATTCTTTCCATTATGTTCTTAAGGTGTCTAATATTCCCTGGCCAATCGCAAGATATCAGATATTCCATGGCACCAGAGGAAACGGATACTCTGGGCTTTTTATATAGTTTGGCAAATCTTTCCAGGAAATTATTCGCCAGATGAGGAATTGCTTCCTTACGTTTCCTTAAAGGAAAAAGGTTAATGGGGATCACTTTTAGGCGGTAGTAGAGATCCTTTCTAAATCGCCCTGCCTTGACTTCAGTTGCCTGATCCTTGTTGGTCGCCACAATAATACGGACGTTCACCCTGATGGGGGTCTCGCCTCCGATTCGACAAAAGCAGCCATCTTCCAGTACGCGCAGAAAGTTCACCTGATTAGGCGGCGAAATCTCCGAGACTTCATCTAAAAAGAGAGTTCCATTATGGGCCTGCTCAAATCTCCCCTTGGTTTGCCTGATGGCACCTGTGAAAGCCCCCTTTTCATGGCCGAAGAGTTTACTTTCAAACAGCTCACCGGAAAGAGTACCGCAGTTTACCGGCACAAAAGGTTTGTTCCTCCGGCTGCTTTTTTGATGAATAAT
>QNAY01000382.1 GCA_003645605.1 Thermodesulfobacteriota bacterium | reverse complement strand
TTTGTCATTTCGACCGTAGGGAGAAATCTTTAATGCCTGTATTTTCAGTACGATAAGATTTCTCGCTTTGCTCGAAATGACAGTTTTGGTTAGTTTTCGTTCAGACACTATTTATATTAACCGTGCTGAAAGCGCTCACCACAACTTTAGGCACTTTAGCTCACTTTAGGCATTTCAAACTCAATTAACTTCAAAATAAATGAACTATTCCTTCATCAGCGCCTTTTTGCTTTCTTTCAGCTCTTCTATCATGTCCTGTGACATCTTTTTGATGTCATTGACAATGTCGGGATTTGCCAAGGTCATTGTATCGCCTACGTCTTTGTTATTAGATATAGCTGCCAATACCCTGCGCATGATTTTCCCTGAGCGTGTTTTTGGCATATCCGGTACGATCCAGACTTTTCTCGGCCTTGCGATTTTACCAATGGAGTCGCAGAGATTCTGTGAAATCTTGGCAGCCAATTCCGGGCTGGGATCGTATCCCGGCCTCAGAGAGACATACAGGTCAGGGACCATTCCCTTTATTTCATCTGCTACAGGGACAACCGCCGCCTCTGCCACTTCAATGACGTCAAGAGAAGCGGACTCGAGTTCCTTGGTCCCCAACCGGTGCCCTGAGACATTGATCACATCGTCAATTCTTCCAAGGATACGAAAGTATCCATCCTCGGATAGCATAGCGGCATCGCCGGCAAGGTATGGCCAATCACGCCAATTCTTGCTGTTTTTGTCTTTGCAGTACTTTGCAAAATAGGTAGAGACATATCTATCACGGTCCCCCCATATGGTCTGAAACTGGCCGGGCCATGGATTTTGTATGCATATATTTCCAGCCTTTCCAGCTCCCGCCTTGAGTTCGTTTCCATCATCATCATAAATTATCGGATGAATACCAGGCACACCGGGACCCGCACTCCCCGGCTTCATAGCTCTCAGTGCAGGCACGGTACTGCAGAGAAAACCTCCGTTCTCTGTCTGCCACCATGTGTCAACTATTACGGCCTCACCCTTTCCGACTACCTCATGATACCATTTCCACACCTCTGGCTCGATTGGTTCACCAACAGTGGTCATGTGCTTGAAGTGATAGTTGTATTTAGCTGGTTCGTCAGGACCGACTTTTCTTAGGGCCCGTATGGTGGTTGGCGCAGTGTGGAAGATATTTACATCAAGCTCTTCTGCTATCCTCCATGCCCGTCCGGCGTCGGGATAGGTAGGTACGCCTTCGAAAATAACCGAAGATGCGCACAGGGCCAATGGGCCGTAAACAATGTATGAATGACCTGTGATCCATCCGATATCCGCCATGCACCAGTAGACGTCCTCCGGGTGGATATCCTGGATATATTTTGATGTGCCTGTCACATAAGCAAGAAAGCCCCCCGTGCTGTGCTGGCATCCCTTGGGTTTTCCTGTGGTGCCGCTCGTATACATCAGGAATAAGGGGGCTTCGGCAGGCATGGGTACCGGGTCAATCCTTTTACCGCGATAGTCCTTGAGCAGGTCATTCACAAAGTAATCGCGACCATCGACCATGGGTGTCGGGCTTGAGTTTTTCCCCGGATAACGCTGCCATATCAGGACCTTATCAACGGTCTGGCCTTCCTTTTCCGCCTGTTCAACAGCTATGTCGGCGTTTACTTTATGATCAAGGAGCTTGCCGCCCCGGTAATAACCATCAATGGTTATCAATACATTGCTTCCTGAGTCCACGATCCTGTCAGCGCATGCCTTGCCGCTGAAACCTCCGAAGACCTCGGAGTGAATAATGCCGAGCCTGGCGCAGGCAAGCATGGTTATTGGGAGTTCCGGCACCATAGGCATGTGAAGGGTTACCCTGTCTCCTGCCTTCAGGCCCGCAAAGTCGCGAAGGAGTGCGGCAAACTCATTGACTCTTACATAGAGTTCCTGATAGGTGATATGCTGAATTCGTTCATTTTCTAATTCAGGGACCCAATGGATTGCCGTCTTGTTTTTGTTTTTCTCAAGATGTCTGTCCACACAGTTGTAACACGCGTTTATCTCCCCGCCCACAAACCACTTCCAGCAAGGCGCGTCACTTGTATCAAGTGTCGTATCCCAGTATTTGTACCAATCCAGTAGATCGGCATATTCCTTGAAGCATTCAGGAAAGTTATCAAGACTAAAGCGATCATAGACAAATTCGTCTGTCAGGTTTGCCTGAGCAATAAATTTTGTGGAAGGATGAAAATAGTCTTCTTCTTTCCAGTGAACAGCAATTTCTGCTTCAGATGTTTTTGCAACTTCTTTTTTTCCCATAGATCAAACTCCTTCTCCTTAGATGCTTTTATAGTGAAATATAACTAATAAAAAGTGGGGGGGGGTGATAGGCTGTTGCAACCTTTCAGCCTTTTTATTTCAAACAGACTGGTTACCACCATGGCTATTTTCCAAAATTTTTTAATTAGTGTCTGAACGAAAACTAACCAAAACTGTCATTTCGAGCAAAGCGAGAAATCTTATCGTACTGAAAATACAGGCATTAAAGATTTCTCCCTACGGTCGAAATGACAAAAAGAGG